>NZ_JBARCR010000323.1:0-4534 GCF_049794275.1 Trebonia sp. | reverse complement strand
CCGCCGCCGCTTCGGCGCTGTCATTCACCTCCGGTGCCCTGCTGCCGATGCTGGCCATCCTGCTGCCTCCGGCCACCCTGCGGGTCCCGGTCACTTTTGCCGCCGTCCTGATCGCGCTCGCCCTGACTGGCGCCCTCAGCGCCCGCCTGGGCGGCAGCGACGTGCGCCGCGCCGTCCTGCGGGTCGTTGTCGGCGGGGCACTCGGCCTGGCCTTCACCTACGGCGTCGGGCACCTGTTCGGCACCGCCATCCACTGATGACGAGTCCGCCGCCGTCATGATGTGGTCAGCGCGGTGTCAGCCGGAAGGCGCGAGCCCCCGCCGCCCAGGCTTGGCGCAGGTCGGCCGGTACGGGGTTGCCGCCCTGGTCGAAGCCGATGTCGTTGAACTTGGCGAAGGCGTGGTTGTCGCGCGCCATGACGGCGTACGCGTCGACGACCTCCCGCTCGTCAGCCAGGACCAGGACGTCGGCGAGCCGCCGGCGGCCCTTGAGCCGGATCGTCACCGCCTCTCCCGTGCGGAGGTTGCGGCCCCAGCCGAAGGGACTGCCGATGAGGAGGTCCCCTTCGTGCCTGGTGTAGGCGACCGGCACCGCGTAGCGCCGCCCGGACTTGCGGCCGGTGACGTACACGGTGACAAGCCGGCGGCCGGCGAGCCGGCTCAGCAGCGGCGTGCGCAGCAGCCCCCGGACGATCCGGTTCACCAGGTTCTGCGCCTTGAGGGTCTGCGCCCGCGGGGCCGGCGCCGCCATCGGGCGCCCCGTCACCGGCTGATCGGTCATCTGCTGCTCCTCTCGTTGTTACCTCGATCCCGTTCGGATCGTCTATGGGTATGACGGTCGTCGGCGGAGGAAGGTAACAGTGGACACCACAGACTGGCCGGCGGCGGAGTTCCAGGCGCACCGCGCGCACCTGCGGGCGGTGGCCTACCGGATGCTCGGTTCGCTGACCGAGGCGGACGACGCGGTGCAGGAGGCCTGGCTGCGCCTGACCAGAACCGACGCCGGTGACGTGCGGAACCTGCGCGCCTGGCTGACCACCGTCGTGTCCCGTGTCTGCCTGGACATGCTGCGGACCCGGATGGCACGCCGCGAGGACCCGCTCGACGTGCACGTGCCGGACCCGGTCGTCACCTCCGCCGCGGATGATCCCGAGCAGCATGCGCTGCTGGCCGACTCGGTCGGTCTCGCGCTGCTGGTCGTCCTCGACACGCTGTCTCCTGCCGAGCGGCTCGCCTTCGTCCTGCACGACATCTTCGCCGTCCCGTTCGAGCAGATCGGGCCCGTCCTGGACCGTTCCCCGGCTGCCGCCAAGCAACTGGCCAGCCGGGCCAGGCACCGGCTAGCCGGCACTACTGCCTCAGCCGCGGCCGATCCCGCCAGGCAGCGCGCGGTGGCCGCCGCCTTCCTGGCCGCCGCCCGCGGGGAGGACTTCGAGGGCCTGCTGGCCGTCCTCGACCCGGATGTGGTGCTCCGCGCCGACGCGGGCGCCGGCCCGCTAGGCCCGTCCCGGCTGGTCCGCGGCGCACCGGAGGTAATCGCCACCGCGCGCCTTTTCTCGCCCCTGGCGCGCTTCGCCCGCCCGGTGCTCGTTAACGGCGCCCCGGGTTTCCTCATCGTGCGCGGCGGCCAGCCCTTCGCCCTGATCGGCATGGCCATCCGCGACGACAAGATCACCGAGATCGACATCCTCGCCGACCCGCACCGCCTCAGCCAGCTGGACCTCACCGGCCTGATCGACTGATCCGCGAGTTGAAGCAGCGTCGTCACCCCGGCTGGCTCTGGATGGCGCCAGCGTCAATAGCGCGGACAAGCTGCGCGTGGTCGCGTTCGTTCTGATCGGCGTACTTGCCGGCGAACCGGCTGATCGCGGCGGTGAACTTGGATCCCTTCCCGATGTAGCCCGCGATGGCTGCCGCGTCCCCGGTGCGGGCGTGCGCCCGGGCGAGCGTCTCACCGCAGGCGGTGGCGAACTCGGCGAGCCGTGGAGCGATCAGCGCGGTCGTCGGGATGATCTTCATGTCGCGGAACTGCCGCACGTAGTAGTCCCTCCCGCTCATTGAGCCCCAGCCGACGAATATGTCGGTGGCGCTCTGGATCAGCCGCTTGCCGCTGATCACCCGGGCGCCGTGGGTGTCGTGGCGGCTGGGGGCGGCGTGGGCCTCGTACACGGACGGCCCGGCCTGTTTGACTTGCAAGAAGAGCGGGTCAGTGCCCGACCGGCCTTCCATGAGCACCAGGTACACCCGCATGCCGACGCTGCCCACCCCCACCACCTGGCGGACCATGTCGGTCTCGGTGAAGCGGTCGAAGAGGGTCCGCCTGTCTTCCTGCAGGGTCAGCCGGTACTCGGCCAGGAACTGGCCGACCAGCTCGGCTTGTTCCGCGTCGCTCATCGTGACCCGGACCGGAGGCTCCACGGTTATCCGCGGACGCCCGCCGGCCATGTTCGTGAGCTTGGCGAACGCGCCCTGGCTCGTGCGGCGCTCCCGCTTTTTCTCGATGTGCACGGAAACCCGCCCGCGGTCCGCGGGCTCGAAATAATCGATGAGGCTGTCCACGTGGGTGCCGTCGTACCAGAGGCCGAGTTCGGGCATCGAGGTGTACCCGTGCATCCGACGGCAGTAGGCCTGGACGCCCGCCGTCACCGCGGCGGCGGCCCTGGCCGGCTCGAGCCCGCTGTCGCGGCCCGCCACGACGAGGCTGGCAGCGAAACGCTTGACGTCCCAGTCAAATGGCCCGGGCAGGGTCTCGTCGAAATCGCGCAGGTCGAAAGACAAGTTGCGTTCCGGCGTGGCCCACAGGCCGAAGTTCAGCACGTGGGCGTCACCGCAGAGCTGCACCGTCAGCCCGCTGTTGGGCTGTGCGGCCAGGTCGGCGGCCATGACCGCGGCCGCGCCCCGGTAGTAATTCCACGGCGAGGCTGCCATGCGGTAATGCCTGATCGGGACGAGTTCAGGGACCCGGATCTTGTTCTGGGCCAGGATCGTGTCCAGCGCGTCGTGCCCGCGATCTTCCTCGGCCCAGGATGCGAGCGCGCTCCGGGGTGTTCTCTTCCTGGCGGCTTTTCCTGACGCCCGTCTTTCGCCGACCGTCGCCCGCAGGTCAGGCATCGAACTTCACCCCATCCAGACCACGGTGAACATTAGGCAAAGACTAAACCTGACCGCGCACCAGCCTGCCGCCGGAGTACACCGCGCGGATGTTGTCCTTGAAATGGGCAAAGTCAACTGGGTCACCGGCGAGGACGACGATGTCCGCGAGCTTGCCGGGGGCGAGCGTCCCGGAGTCGGCGTGGACCTCGAGTAGCTCGGCGGCCGAACTCGTCGTCGCGACCAGCACCTCCTGCGGAGTCATGCCGCCAGCGGCCATCAGCGCCAGCTCGCGGAGATTGCTGCCGTGCGGCCCGACGCCGCTGTCGGTTCCCATCGCGACCTTGACGCCCGCCGCTACCGCGGCGGCAAACGACGCGTTGTGAGCGTCAATGACGGCTTCGGCCTTGGCCACCACGCCGTCCGGCAACTGCGCGCCGTTCTTGGCCGCTTCCACCACGCTGACGGGCGCTATGAGCGTCGGGACCAGCCACGTTCCCGCCTCCAGCATCATCGCGATCGCCTCATCGTCGAGGTAGATTCCGTGCTCGATCGACCGGACGCCCGCCCGCACGGCGGCCTTGATGCCGTCGGTCGCCTGGGCGTGCGCCATCACCGGCAGCCCGGCGGCGGTGGCCTCGGCCATCAGCGCCGCCAGCTCGTCGGGCCGGAAGTGAGCGTGCCTGGGATTGTCGCGCGGCGATAGCACCCCGCCCGATGTGCAGACCTTGATCACGTTGGCCCCGGCGCGAACGATCTCCCTGACGCGCTTGCGCATCTCCTCCGGGCCGTCCACGATTCCCGGAGGCCGGCCGGGATGGCTGACCTGCAGCGGCGCGAGCATGCCGGACGGCAGCCAGCCGTCCCCGTGGCCCGCCGTCTGGCTCAGGATCGTGATCGCGATGCGCAGTCGCGGCCCCTCGATGAGGCCGTCGTCGACCGCGTGCTGAATGCCGAGATCCGCTCCGCCCGCGTCCCGGACGGTGGTGATACCGCAGTCGAGCGTGGCGGCAAGGTTGCGCACTGCCTCGTAGAACTGGTAGGAGAACGGCCGCTGGAGACGCCGCAGGAAGTCGGTGCCCGAGCTGGTCACGTGCACGTGACAGTCGAACAGGCCAGGAAGCAGCGTGCACCCGGCGACATCCACGCCGTCGTCGCCGTCCAGCCCGCTGCCCACTGCTACGATGCGCCCGTCCTCGAACGCCATGTCACCATCGGCGATCGGGCTGCCGGTGCCGTCGAAGATGCGCCCGCCGTAAAGCACTGTCCTGCTCATCCGCTACTGCTCCTTCTCGTCTCGCACAGCCACGATGTAACCTACAGCGCGATCCATCGATTACCCCCCGGAAGCCCCGGCTCATGACGCGGTAACCGGGAATGATTTTCATTAACGAGTTGTTCTAAAAAACATGAGTCACAGCACACTTCGTCCCGTCATCAAGCTC
>NZ_JBARCR010000322.1:0-7302 GCF_049794275.1 Trebonia sp. | reverse complement strand
TCATGAGCCTGAGCGTGCTCGCCCAGTCGGGAGTGCCACGCGCTGCCTTCGGCAAGATCGTCCGCAACGAGGCCCGGCTCGCTTGGCGGCAGCCCAGCGGGCTGATCGCCGGCGTCGGTATCTCCCTAGCGCTACTGATCATCTTCGGCGAGATTCCCGTGTTCCGGCAGTCATCGGCGAGCCTCGGGGGCCTGTCCACGTTCGACGTCTACATCCCGATCCTCATCGCGTTCGTGATCGGCGTCCTGGCGCTGACCTACCTGCCCGGCCCGCTGGTCTCCTACCGTGAGCAGGGGATCCTGCGCCGTCTGTCTACGACACCGGTGCCGCCGTCCTGGCTGCTGGCCGCGCAGATGGTCGTCCAGGCGTGCCTGATGGCGATCAGCGTCACCCTCCTCATCGTCGTGAGCGTCGGGTTCTTCGGTGCGAGTCCCCCGAAGAACCCGGCCGGGATGGTGCTCGCGATTGCGCTGACCATCGTCGCGATGTTCGCGATCGGGCTGTCCATCGCGGCCGCTGCCCGCACGGCGGGCGCCGCCCGGGGCCTGATGGCGGCGGCCTTCTACCCCCTGATGTTCTTCTCCGGGTTGTATTACCCGACGCAGCTCATGCCGACCGCGCTCAAGGACATCGCCCACTTCACCCCGCTCGGCGCCGCGGTAGAAGCGATCCAGGACACGATGCTCCAGGGTTTCGTCCCAGCGGCGCCGCTCCTGGTCCTCGCAGCCTATGCGGCCGTGTTCGGCTACCTGGCCATGCGCTTCTTCAGGTGGGAATAGCGCGGCGCGCAGCGCCGCGCTGTAGATCGGCGGCCGAGCCCGGCACAGCCATCGCAGCCATTAGCCGCCCGCCAGGGCACAACAAAGGAGACCACGATGCACAACGATTCTTCCCGGAAGTCGGATGAGGTAGGCCATGACGCGCCAGGCTCGGGGTTGCGAGTCCGCCCGCCGACGCATCCCACAGCGGCGCAGGCCGCTGGCCCCGATGCCGCCCACGAAACGGACGTCGTCACCAAGCCATCGGAAGGCCGCGGTTCGGTTGGCCTGACCGAAAGGCTGGCCGCGGCTAGCGCGAGGCGGGCGCGCCGCGTGCTGGCAATCTGGGGAATCGCCGTGGTGGTGGCGCTGATTCTTGTCGGCACCTCGCTGCACGGCCTGACGACGAGTGTCCATGTGGTGGGGACGACGCAGTCCAGCCAGGCCGAAGCCCTGTACCGCCAGGCGCTGGGCGCGTCGGCTGGCCAGCGGCCGACCGACGTGATCGTGGTCAGCTCGAAGAGCTTCACCGTCAGCGACGGCAGCTTCCGGCAGTTCGTGGCCCGGCTGGCGGCCCGGGTCCGGACGGCTCCTGGCGTCACGGATGTCGCCACTGGTCTGAGCGCTGGAAGCCAGTTCGTCTCGCCGGACCATCACGCAGCCCTGATCGCGCTGCGGGCCGCGAGCGACGCCGACATAAAGCCGGTGGTGAAAGACGTCCGGGCGGCAAACGGCAGCGGCGGGTTCGCGGTGGCCGTCACCGGCGACCACACGGTCGGGAACGACTTCACGACCCTGTCGGCGAGCGACCTCAAGCACGGCGAACTGGACTTCGGGCTACCGATCTCCATCGTGATCCTGCTGCTGGTGTTCGGCGCCGTGGTCGCCGGCTTGATGCCGGCGCTGATGGCCCTGCTGTCCATCATCGTGGGCCTGGGCATCGCCGCGCTGCTCGCCCGGGAGTTCAGCCTCTCGGTCTTCATCGTCAACATGATGACCGGAATGGGCCTGGCGCTCGGCATCGACTACTCGCTGTTCATCATCTCTCGCTTCCGGGAGGAACGCGGCCACGGCCACGGCAAGGACGCGGCGATCCGGATCACGGGAGCCACCGCTAGCCGCGCCGTGCTCCTCAGCGGGAGCACCTTCGTCGTCGCCCTGCTCGGCATGTTCCTGGTACCGGTCACCCTCCTTCGCAGCCTGGCGGCCGGCGCGGTGATCGTCGGAGTCGTATCCGTCGCCGCCGCGCTGACCCTCCTGCCGGCGATGCTCAGCCTCATCGGTGATCGGGTCAACTCGCTGCCCCTGCCCGTCGTGGGCAAGAACCTCGGCCGCTCCGACGCTGCCCGCGCCCGGATCTGGACAGCCGTGACCGGAAGGGTGATGCGCCGTCCAGCCGTGAGCCTGGCACTGGCGGGAGGAGTCATGGTCCTGGCGGCGGTACCCGTGCTCGGCCTGCACATCGGCCAGAGCGGAGTAACCACGCTGCCGGGCAACCTGCCATCCAAACAGGGCTACCTGGCCGTCCAGCGTTACTTCCCGAACCAGAGCCAGGACCCGGTCGAGATCGTCTCGGTCGGAGGGGCCGGCAGCGCCCGGGCGGACCTCTCAAAGCTCGAAACCGTGCTGGCCGGCGACCCGCGCTTCGGACCCGGCGTCATCCAGGCCTCGCCTGACGGCAAGATCCTCTCGCTGACCGGTCCCATCCGCGGTGACGACGTCTCCAGCCAGGACGTGGCGGCTGTACGGAATTTGCGCCAGCAGCTGATCCCGTCGGCGTTCGCCGGTTCCGGCGGACAGGTCTACGTCGGCGGTCAGACCGCCGATGAGGCCGACTACTTTCACGCCGTTACCAGCCCGACTCCGTACGTGCTGGCATTCGTGCTGGGACTCAGCTTCCTTCTGCTGATCCGTCTGGTCATCCTGCCGAGCACCTTGAGCTTGCTCGGCCAGCGCAGCTGGTACCAGCCCCGCTGGCTGGACTGGCTGCCGCACCTCCAGGCGGACCCCACCCCAGGCACCCTCCTCCGATAAGCCCGTAACCGTCCCCCGACGCCTATGACGGAAGGAGCAACAAGCCATGACAGAAGCCGGGTTCACGCATGCGGCGGGGGCCGATATCCCCCATAGCGCAACGAGCAGGCGGGGGATGCTGCCCGCGCTGGCCGGGCTCGCGGTCGGGCTGGCTTATGCCGCGATCATCGTCTACTGGGCCGTCGGCGGCACGTGGCTGCTCAATACGGTAGGCATCTCGCTGAGCCAGCCGGGGCAGGCCGGGCACCTGGCGGCGCTGCTCGCGGTGTGGGGAGCGGCCGCAGTCAAGGCCGTCGCCGCTGTCTTGCCGTTGCTCGCGATAGGGGTCTGGCCGCCAACCGCGAACGGTGGCCTGCGGAGGCTGGCTCGCGTGCTGACCTGGATCGAGGCGGCGATCCTGGTCGGCTACGGCCTGGTCCTGACCGCGAGTGGGCTGCTGGTCCAGGCCGGCGTGATCGAGGCAGTCGCCCATGCAGACCGCCTGGCCCTGAAATGGCACGCATACCTCTGGGACCCTTGGTTCCTGATCTGGGGCATCTTCGTCTTCCTGGCGCTATGGCGGTCGCGGCCGCAACACCAGGGATTTAAGGCATGTCGGCTTCGATGAGGCTGTGACCTGGTGTCTTGCGGTGGTTTGGAGGCAGGTGGGGCTCCTGGTAAGGGTGTGGGTGTCGAATCCAGCTCTGCGCCAAGGAGCCCTTGTGCTTTGCACTGTGACTGACGTCGTTGATGCAACCCGGACAGCCGTGTCCCCGGATGGAGGGACTCTGGCGGGAACGGTCGTGCTTCGGTCTTGTGACCTGCAGGTGCGGGGGCCGGACGGTGGTGGCAGCGGGCGCGGTTCCGCTGGCGGGCGAGCTGGCGGTGTTCTGCCGGCCGGTGATGACGGCTCCGGCGGCGGTCGTCTCCACGGTTAAGAGGGGAACCCGACACCGCTCCGCAACTGGATCGTTGAGCTCCGCAAGGAACGCAAACTTGGGTCAAGATGATGGCAAGGAGCGCGGATAGCCTTCTGCCACAAACCTGAACCACAGCACGTCAACGCCCTCGTGGCGGTCCAGGTCAACTGGCGAACGACACTCAGCCTCGATTCCTAACATCAGCGCGATCCGCGACGCGGCGCTAGGCCGGCGGCGCGGTGCCGCCAACGAACGCCGCGAGCGTGGCGCTCTGCCGCAGGCGGCTGGGCTCGTGCACGTACATCATGTGGCCGGCCTCGTAGTACTCGAAGCTGATATTGGACCGCAGCTCGTCTGGGATATCGAGATGTGCGAACGCATGCTCGGCGCCGAAGAACGGAGTAGCGCCGTCGTAATAGCCGCATGCCACGTAGACCCGCAGGTGCGGGTTGTGCCGCATCGCCTCGCCGAGCATCGAGGAGACCGACACGTGACGGCCCTCGAACTCGGTGTAGCTCCATGGCTGGACGCGGCCGGTCAGGAGCTCGTACGGCAGGTCGGAGGAGTAGCCGAGATCCACCCGGACGTGGTGGTTGAGGGCGGCCGCGTAAGGGCCCCGGATGGCGACGTTGCTTGGGTCATCTGACGGTTTCTCGCCACCGTCGTCGGGTTCGTAGCCGGTGAAGCGCCCATCGAGGCGCCCGATGACCCTCCCCCGGTGGCGCAGCAGTTCGCGGAAGAACCGCATGTGCTCGATACGCAGGTTCACCCGCCGGACGTAGTCCTCGGCGAGACCGGTCACCCCCGCCACCCGGCGGATCAGGTCGGCACGGTCGGCTCCCGGGAGCCGACTGCCGCTCGCCAGCCCCTGTAGGTACGGTCCCGCGGCCACCGCCACCGCCTCGTCGATGACCTCTCGCAGCGGCCTGCTGCCGTGTAGGCCGTGGTAGTGCGCTAGCGCCGCGTAGGTCGGCAGGAACAGGACATGAGGCAGGTCGTTGCCCTCCGTGAAACGGATGGTGCCCATGTCGATCACCGACGAGATGAGCATGATGCCGTTGCAGAACAAGCCGAACTCGCGCTGCAGGTAAGTGGCGAGGGCGCTGGCGCGTACCGTGCCGTAGGACTCGCCAGCGAGATACTTGGGTGATAGCCACCGGCCGTTCCGCGATGTCCATAGCCGGATCAGCTCGCCGACGGACTCCAGGTCACGCTTGAAGCCGTGGTACTCCGATGCCTTGCCGCCGGTGACGACTCTAGAGTAGCCAGTCGAGACCGGGTCGATAAACACCAGGTCGGTGTGGGCGAGCAGCGACTCGGCGTTGTCGCCTATCCCGTACGGCGGCGGAGCAAGCGATCCCGCGTCGCCCATGAGCACCCGGCGCGGGCCGAGCAGGCCGAGGTGCAGCCACACGCTGGAAGAGCCGGGGCCGCCGTTGAACGCGAAGGTCACGGGGCGGACAGTCGGGTCGGCGCCGTCGAGGGTATACGCGGTGATGAACATCTCGGCTTTGGCCTCGAGGCCCTTGAAGTGGCCATCCTCGTGCACCTGCTCCCGCAGCACGACGCGCCCGGCACTCGCGGTGTAGCGGATCTCTCCCGCCGGGGTCGCGAGGGTGTGATGCGTCTCTGTCAGGTCATCGCTAGGCGGCGCGGGTGTCCGCGTTTCCTTCTCTTCGTTGGCGGGCTTACTGTCGGTCAACGCTCATCGACTCCCTTTGAGTGAGACAGGACATCTGGTCCGCGCGCGGTCAGCCGATGTTGTGACGGTGCGCGTAGCCGATCGCGGCGGCGCGGTCCCGCGCCCCGGTCTTGGCGAAGATCCGGCTGATGTGGGTCTTGATCGTGTGGTTGCTCAGGAACAGCTGCGCGGCGATCTCCGGATTGGTCATCCCGCGGGCGATCATGCCCAGGATCTCCGCCTCGCGCTGCGTCAGGCCGTCGGGGGGCGGCGCGCTCCGGGCGGGCTCGGGCTTGCCGGGTGGGGCCGTGGCTGCGAGCAGCGTCGCGTGCACGCGGGGGTCGAAGACCGTCAGCCCGCCTACCGCCGCGCGCAGCGCCTGGGCGATCTCTGTGTAGTCGGCGTCCTTGGTGAGGTAGCTGCGCGCGCCGGCCCGGAGCGCGTCCAGGACCGAGCTGTCGTCCGCGTATGTGGTGAGCACGACGATCGCGACCTCGGGGTGCTCGGCGGTCAGCCGACGGATGGCGCCGATGCCGTCCAGGACGGGCATGTGCAGGTCGAGCAGGATCGCGTCGGGGTGGTGCTCGGCCACGAGGTCCAGGGCGTGCTCCCCGTCCGCGGCGGCGCCGACCACCTCGATGTCGGGTACCGCGTCGAGCAGCAGGACGAGGCCCTGGCGCACGCTGGCCTGATCATCGGCGATGACGAGGCGCAGCGGCGCCCCCGCCGGTGGGGTGGTCATGAAGCCATGGTCTCAGGCTGGCGGCGCGGTAGTTCGGCGGTCACGATCCACTGGCCGTCGCGGCGCCCCGCCTCGAGGGTTCCGTTCAGCAGCCGGAGCCGTTCGTGCATGCCGGTCAGCCCGTAGCCGCCGTTGACGGTGCTCACGTCCGCCGCCTGGCGGGTGTCCGCGCTCGGGGGCAGGTCGTTGCGGACGGTGAGCCGGACATCGGCGTCGCCGTAGTCGAGACGGACCGCCACGGGCTGCCCCGCGGCGTGCTTGGCCGCGTTGACCAGGGCCTCCTGGGCGATGCGTAGCAGCGCGAGCGTGGCGTCTGGGGGCAGGGCCGCGGGGACGCCGCCGGTGTCGTAGCTGACGGGGACGTGATACCGCTGCGCGTGGGTGTCGGTGACCAGGGCGAGTTCCTCATCGAGCGGCAGGGTGTCGGTGCGCAGGGCCTGAACCGCGCGGCGGGTCTCCACCAGGCCCTCGGCGGCCATCTGCTGGGCCGCGGCCAGCAGGTCACTGGCCTGGTCGGCGTCCTTGTGCAGCACCGACCGCGCCGCCTGGATCTGGATCCCGAGCGCGCCGAGCGAGTGGGCGAGCACGTCGTGGATCTCCCGGGCGATGCGGGCGCGCTCGTCGAGGAGGTCGGCCCGGCGCTGCTCGGCCTGCAGTTGTTCGCGCTGGGCCAGCAGCGCCGCCGCCTGCTCCGCCTGGATCCGGTACCCGCCCCAGTTGTGCCCGATCACCAGGCCGGCGAGCACGATCGCCGGGAGCCCGAGCAGCGTGCCGTAGCTCTGGCCGAAAGCCAGCCCGCTGACCTCGATCGCGAGTATGCCCGCCGCGGTCACGGCGACCGCTGCCGCGAGGTCGCTGTTAATGCCCGCGGCCATCGCCGCCACGAACGCGAAGACCACCAGGGCGGAACCGCCGCCGCCAGCGCCGGCCGCGAACCCCGAGGCGAAGGCGATCACCCCGCGGAGCACGGGCAGCGCCCAGGCGGGATATCGCGCCGCGGCGGCGGGGGACGCCTCCAGCACGGTCCAGGCCAGCAGGGCCAGGCCAAGCACGGCGTAGCACGCGATCTGAACCGGCAGGGCGCCTGGCGCGCTTGGCGGAGCGATGAGGAACGCCAGCAGGCCGAGCCATACGAAGCCGAGGGCGCGGGCCAGCGCGTTGACCGTGCGCAGCATGCCTCCAGTATCG
>NZ_JBARCR010000321.1:0-2527 GCF_049794275.1 Trebonia sp. | reverse complement strand
GCAAGCCGTGGTTCGTGTACTTCTCCACCGGCTGCGCGCACGCGCCGCACCATGTGCCGGAGGAGTGGGCGGCCAAGTACAAAGGGAAGTTCGACAGCGGCTGGGATGCCTACCGGGAACAGACGTTTGAGCGGCAGAAGAGGCTGGGCGTCATCCCGGCCGACGCGAAGCTGACCCCCCGCAACGAGGCGTTCCCGGCCTGGGATTCCCTCGCCGATGACCAGAAGGCCCTGTACGCGCGGCAGATGGAGGTGTACGCGGGGTACTGCGAGAACGCCGACTGGAACGTGGGTCGGGTGATCGCCGCGGTCGAGGATATGGGCGAGCTGGACAACACGCTGGTGATCTATATCTTCGGCGACAACGGCGCCAGCATGGAAGGCGCGATCACCGGCTCGTTCAACGAGCTGACGATGCAGAACGGTATTCCGCTGACTCCCGAGCAGCAGCTCGCGCTGATCCAGCAGTACGGCGGGCTGGACGTGTGGGGTAGCGATCTGGTCGCCCCGCACTACGCGGCAGCGTGGGCCTGGGCTGGGAACTGCCCATTCCAGTGGGGCAAGCAGGTCGCCTCCCATCTGGGTGGCACCCGGCAGGGCATGGTGATCCGCTATCCCCGGCTGATCACCGACGCCGGGGGGCTGCGCAGCCAGTTCACGCACTGCATCGACATCGGCCCGACCATCCTGGAACTGGCCGGCCTGCCGGAGCCGACGCACGTCGACGGGATCGCCCAGACGCCGATGCACGGCACCAGTTTCCTGCACACCTTCGCCGGCCCGGGCGCCGAGGAGCGCCACACCCAGCAGTACTTCGAGATCGCCGGCTACCGGGCCATGTACAAAGACGGCTGGTGGCTCGCCCAGTCGATCCCGCGCATCCCCTGGGACCTGACTCCGGAGACGATGGCGAGGTTCGCGCCCGGGGTATGGCAGCCCGACGATGACCCGGTGGAGCTGTACTACCTGCCTGATGACTTCACTCAGGCGGACGACATCGCGGCGCAGCACCCGGAGAAGGTCAGGGAGCTGCGGGAACTGTTCTGGGCCGAGGCGGAGAAGTACAAGGTGCTCCCGCTGCTCGGCAGCCTGAGCTTCTACTTCGGCCTGCTGCCGCCGATCCCCGCCCAGACCACTTACACCTATTACGGTGACGTGCAGAACATCGCGTCCGGCATGATCCCCCGGATCTACAACCACTCCTACGCCATCTCCGCCGACCTGGTAATACCTGAGGGCGGCGCCGAGGGCGTGATCGTGGCCGAGGCCGACCACCTGGGCGGCTTCTCGCTGTTCGTCGAAGGCGGCAAGCTCAGGCACACCTACTCGATGATGGGCGTGCTGGTGTACCGGCAAGAGTCCGATACCCCCCTGCCCACCGGCGAGGTCAGCGTCCGCCTGGAGTTCCACGCCGACGCGCCCAAGCCCGCTACCGGCGGCGACGTTCGCCTGTTCGCCAACGCCAAGGAGATCGGCAAGGGCCGGATGGACTTCACCGTCCCGCTCCGGTTCTCCGGCTACGCGGGCATGGACATCGGCCGGGACAACGGCGGCGTCGTCGACCGCAACTACGCGGACCGGGCGCCGTACGCGTTCACCGGAACCATACGAAGGGTCGTCTTCGACATCAAGCCGCACCTGAGCGCAGCGGACGAGAACACGCTGCACGAATCGGCGCACCACGGGCACGTGGCCCACGGCATCAGCGCATAGCTTGCCATTGACCCAGTGGCCGCGAGCCGGACAATCGGGAGCGTCGCCGTGAGGCGGGATGGGAGGGAAGCCCGAGGCGTATCCCTGCACCGAGGGACGCGAGCCGCATACAAGGCGAGGCGATCTGGATGAGTCTGCTCAAGAAGGCGAAGCTCGTCACCGTCGACAGAGTCGTTACGTAGACGCGGCGAGTGACTGCCTCACTGGGCCTTCAGGGAGACGACCATGACCGATCAGCCGCACTACCAGCTGCCGCCGACCCAGCGGAGGCGCCTAGTCTTCCGGGCGGTGCTGCGGGGCGTCCTGAGCGCGGCCGCGCTGGTCGTCCTGTACTACTTGCTCCCGCTGGACCAGCCGTGGAACGGCGACACCGCGGTACGTATCCTGATTGGCCTGCTGGTCTTCGCGGGCATCGCGGTGTGGCAGGTCAGGTCCATCATCGGCTCGCGTTATCCGCGTATCAGAGCGTTCGAGGCGCTGGGCTTGATCCTTCCCCTCTACCTACTGGTGTTCGCCTCGACCTATTTCGTGATGCAGCGAGCGTCTGCGGCGAATTTCACCCAGCCGCTGACCCGTACCGACGCCCTGTACTTCGCCGTGACGGTCTTCTCCACGGTGGGATTCGGGGACATCAGCCCCAAGTCCGAGGCCGCCCGGGTGGTGCTGATCGTCCAGATGCTCGGCGACCTCGCGCTGCTGGGCGCCGGAGCGCGGGTCCTGCTGGGAGCCGTGCGCCGCGGCCAGCAACGACAGGACACGAGCGACCAGGACGCCCCGACGGCCGGGTGAGGGCCGCCAGGACCGAGCCGACAGGC
>NZ_JBARCR010000320.1:0-4355 GCF_049794275.1 Trebonia sp. | reverse complement strand
AGCGGCTTCCAGAGGCTGGCCCAGTTACGGCCCGGCCGGGTCGTCAGCGCGATTGTCAGCCCGACTGGGCCCGGATCGATGGTGGCCGCCCGCGCCGCAAGCCGATCGTGGAGCCTTTGCTTCCATTCTCTGCGCTCATAAGACCCTGCCATCCGGGTCGAGAACTGCGGGGTGGCCCCGGCCGTGTCCGGCCGGGCGGATCCCACCGCCAGTGACGACGGCCCGTGGATCTTGCGGCCGAAGACAGCCGCCACCCGCTCAGGGCCTAGCCGCTGAGCGACTGGGAACAGGTAGTTGTCCAGGTCATGGCCACCATCAGTCAGTGAGACGCCATCGCTGAACCCTACGATCAGCTCGGCCGCAACCCGGCCGCTCACAGTCGCCAGCACCGGCCCCGCTACGGCGTCCACGTGCGCCAGGAAGCGAGCCAGCTTCACCTGGCTGGGATGCGCTTTCCGGTCCCAGCTGGCCAGCTGCGGCTTGACGCTATGCCGCATAGCGCCTACCGGGCGGCGGTACACCGTTGCCATGTGAGCCATCGTCGTGCGCATCCGCATCTGGTGGCAACCAGCCGATACCACCGGCAAGTTACGCGCTCGCAGCGGCAGATGCGGGCACCGATCACACCGGAATCATCTCAGCATCCTGGTCTGGCCACTTTCGCTCATCCGCCCTCTGGTCTGGCTTAGGTCCAGATCTACGGGTCGCTGGGGCGGGCATGATGATTGCGTCCTACGGATCCTAAATTCGGAGGTTTGCAGGCCTGGTCACGACCGCTGGACGGTGTGATTCCGGAATCACGAGGTATCCCGATGGTGGCGGGCTGACCGCGGCCGATCGGGGCCACCGGGAGCAGGTGCGGTTGGCGGCGGAGCTGATCGAGCTTCACCGAAAGGAGACACGATGACCACCGCAGTGATCGGCGCCACCGGCCGCGTCGGCAGCGAGATCGTCGGTGGCGTACTGGCGCGCGGCGGTGCGGTCACCGCGCTCGTTCGCGACCCCGGCAAAGCCCGCCTCGCCTTCGGCGAACCCGGCGGGCTGCACATCCGTCCCACGCGCTTGGACGATCCGCGCGACCTTACCGAGGCTTTTGACGGGATTCGCACGGTATTCATCGCGATGGGATCAACCGGGATCGAGGGCGTC
Organism: Trebonia sp.; assembly: GCF_049794275.1. Classification (NCBI taxonomy): domain Bacteria; kingdom Bacillati; phylum Actinomycetota; class Actinomycetes; order Streptosporangiales; family Treboniaceae; genus Trebonia; species Trebonia sp. The sequence continues at coordinate 3,206 of NZ_JBARCR010000320.1, read as the reverse complement.
CTGCAGCGGATCGCGATCAACGCCGCCGCCAGGATCCCGTCGATCGAGCAGGTCACCCGCCTATCGGTGCTCAACACCTCGGCGGACTCACTGGGGATCAACCAGCGAGCCCACTACAGCATCGACCAGTTCGCCTCCTCGACCGCAGTGCCGTACTCGACGATCCGTCCTGCTATCTTCTCGGCGTCGCTGCTCGCCGCGGCCCCCGAGGTGCGCGCCTCGCGCACCTGGACCGGCCTCGCCGGCAGCGGCCGCATGGCCTTGATCGACCATCGCGACGTGGCCGAGGCCGGGCTGCGCGTGCTCACCGACCCGGCGCTATGGGGCGCGCACCACGACCTGACAGGCCCGGCTCCCATGTCGTGGCCGGAGGCGCTCGAGCTGCTTTCCGCGGAACTCAGCGAGCCCGTCAGCTTCCGGGTCGCGGCCGAGCGGCAGTTCCTCGAACGCCTCACCGGCGCCGGGGTACCGGCGGGGACGGCTGAGCTGCTCATCACGCGCGAGTGGGCGATCCTCGCCGGTGAGAACGATTACACGACCGGCACCTTCCAGCAGATCACCGGCCGCCCCCCACGCCCAGTCGCCGAGTTCCTTCACGACTACCGCGCGGAATTCGTCTGATGCCCGCGCGTCATCCTCACTCGATCCCGCTCGGCGGCTTCCTCGCCAGCACCGGCCTCGACCTCGCACCCTTCCTGTAACCCCAAGAATTAGCGATGTCTAGCCTTCGGCGAGTACGGCGAGCGGAGCACCGTCGGGAGCTAAGTGGGGAGCCATCGTCGGCCGACCCGCCAGTCGGGCTGCGCCGGCGCGCGTGCGGTACCTGACGCAGGTGATCTGGGGACCCGGCTGCCGGGTGGCTGTGGAGCCGGTAACCGGGGAGGCGGAATCGCGTCCGCCGGAGGAGATCGCGTGCTGGGAGGCGGGGCTGCTGGCGGTGGCGCGGTGCTGGTTCGCCGGCATCCGCCCTGGTGATGACGCCGCGATTCGCCACAGCCACCGGAAGGACATCAAGGAAGCACTCATCGGGTAAGTCACCGACCAGCGCCATGAGCGGTGATCAGTCGAGTTCTGTCGTTGCTTCATCTACGGTGGCAGGACTGGCCAACCTGGCGGTAAGGGCTGGGTCCGGTTGTCCCCGCGAGGGGTTCAAGAAGGCCAGGAAGTAGACCCGGCCCAGCCGCCGGTCCAAGTCCGCAACGCGGCTAGCGGACGTTCTAGGTCTCACGGCTCGGCGCCGCCTCGCGGCCATGACGGGTCCGGATGTCATCGCCGCGAGGATCTCGCTGTCGGTCAGCGGGCTGTGGCACCGGCTGTGTGTTCAGTCGCCTGGTGCGGTGGAGTACCAGGCCCGGTCGCGGTTACGACGTGGGGACGGTGGCGAGGTAGGTGCGGGGCTTGCCGTCAGACTGTTTCACGTAGACTCCCATCACCTGGTTCTGGAACACGGTGTTCCCGGTCACCATGCTGCAGCCCGCTGGCTTGCACACTCGGCTTGCCGCGACATCGATGGGATACCATGTCGCCCTGCCGAACAAGGGCCAGTTGCCGCCGTTGGTCGGGACGAACGCCATGGACGAGGCCTGGGCCGAGCTGATGGTCGCGAGGTTGAACCCGCCCGGCACGGCGGTGATCCCGTCGAAGTGGGTGACCAGCGCCGGGGCGTTGCCATAGGTGTAGAACCTCGGCGGCCCGAGGTGGCCGGTGCGTTCGTTGTAGTTCATCAGGAAGGCCCGCTGGGTTCGGAGCGAGGAGCCGTGCGCGGAGGAGCCGCCGGCCAGGGTGTAGTTCGGGCTGCCGGGGCCGCCGTTCTGCCAGATGCCATACAGCGTGGTCCCGCTAGCCAGGCTTCCGCCGAGTTGGAGCAGCGTCCACTGGTGGGTGGTCATGTTGTAGATGAACGCGTTGCCGGACACCCCGTGGCCGAGGTTGAGGTCGTAGTTGCCCACTACCAGGTTGCCCATGGTGCTGTGCGCGATGGTGTCCATCACCACGCAGCCGGGCTGGTCGGACGGGCAGGCCCGCACGCCGCCGGCTGTGTTGCTGCCATCGGCAGGCACATCGATGGTTGTCCAGGTGCCACCGCCGCTGACCGGCCCGAGGTAGATCATGCCGTGGTTGAAGACACCGTCACCTGTCCGGTAGCTTCCGACGGCGCGGACCTGGCCGCCCGGGATGGTGTCCGGATTATAGGTGCTGGTGTCAGGACCGTAGAACGTCCCCGTCATGAAGCCCGCGAACGGCGGGGTCAGCGCGTGGAAGCCTGAGTCCTCCGCGGCGCTCGTGAGCGGGCCCTGATACAAGAACGGCAACGTGTTGGCGCCCTCTCCGGTCGCATGCGAGCCTGTCAGGATGACGTCTCCGTTCGTCGTGCCGCGAACGCCGGTGACGATGTCCCCGGCACTCAGGATCTTGGAGATGGAGCCGGTGCTGGTCGCGTCATGACCGGTGATCGGGCTGGCCATGGCCGACCCGGCCAGAGCCAGCACCGCTGCCAAGGCTGCGCCGAGCAGCAACGGGGCATACAGGGCGGTCTTCTTCCGCACCGCCACCAGCGGGAGGTCAGTGGGCCGACAGCAGATCGCGGGGTGGTCGGCCGGGTCGTGCGGGCGGGCCGTGGCCGCCTGGGCGGCGGGGAGCCCGGCTCGGGGTGATGCCTGGTTGGCTGTCATCGGCTGGTCTCCTCTGCTAGGTGTCCTGGCCGTGTTCTGCTGCCTGCGCCTGTCACTTTTGTCACTTTCCGTTGCTGTAGGACCGGGTGTGCGGACGGGTGTCAGCCTGCTTGTCCTCCCGGCCGGAGGTCTACGGACAAACTCGGACAAGGGACCCGGACAAGATGCCGACTGGGGGCGCCGTATGGCCGCGCCGGGTTGGGCGGCGTTAGCATGGTCGGGGCCGGGGCGGTTTCCCGGTGAAGGGGCGGGCCGGACATGGGTGCAGGCCGGGCCGGGCGGGGGCGGCAGGCCCGAGACGCGACGCCGACCTGCGGGCAGTTGCTGCAGCGCTACCGAGTGCTGGCGGGCCTGACGCAGGAAGAGTTGGCCGAACGGGCCGGGTACAGCGGCAACTACATCGGCAAGCTGGAGCAAGATCAGCGGGAGCTGCCTGCTGCTGCTGCCGATCGGCTGGCCGCCGTGCTGGGCCTGGCAGACCAGGACCGGGCGGCGCTGCGCGCCGCGCGGAAACGCCGCCAGGGCTCCCGGGAG
>NZ_JBARCR010000319.1:0-3503 GCF_049794275.1 Trebonia sp. | reverse complement strand
TCCTCCTCGAGCGTGTCCAGCAGCTCCGCTTCGACCCAGCGGTTGAGCATGGAGTAGGAGGGCTGGTGGATCAGCAGGGGCACGCCCAGCTCGCGCAGGATCGCCGCGGCCTCCCGGGTCCGCTCCGCGGAAGAGGAGGAGATGCCGGCGTACACGGCCCGCCCTGAGGTGACCGCCGTGGCCAGCGCGCCCATGGTCTCCTCGAGCGGGGTGTCCGGATCGGCGCGGTGGCTGTAAAAGATGTCCACGTACTCCAGGCCCATCCGGCCCAGCGACTGGTCGAGGCTGGCCAGCAGGTACTTGCGGGATCCGCGATCGCCGTACGGGCCGGGCCACATGTCGTAGCCGGCCTTGGTCGAGATGATGAGCTCGTCCCGGTACGGCCGCAGGTCCTCGCGGAGGATCCGGCCGAAGTTGATCTCGGCCGAGCCGTACGGCGGGCCGTAGTTGTTGGCCAGGTCGAAATGGGTCACGCCGAGGTCGAACGCGCGCCGCAAGATGGCCCGCTGGGTGTCCACGGTCCGGTCGTCACCGAAGTTCTGCCAGAGTCCGAGGGACACCTCGGGGAGCTCGATCCCGCTGCGCCCGCAGCGGCGGTAGGGCATCTTCTCCTCGTACCGGTCCTCGGCAGCTACGTAGGTCATGGAAGGAGTCTGCCACTGGCCTCGCCCGCCGGGGACGGCTGGCAGGATGTGATAGTTGCCTGGGCACAAGTAACAGGGCCGGCTGTGCCGCAATCGACTGCGGCGCCGGCCCGGCAACACCAGTGCAGTGCGGCAAGACGACGACGTACAGGAAGTAGGGCGCTCCATGTATGACGCGATTCAGGCAGAGACCATCAGCCTGGCCGGGGCCGGCGGGGACCAGATAGAGGCCTATCTGGCCCGCCCGCTCGGACCGGGCCCGTTCGGCAGTGTTGTGGTCATCCATCACATGCCCGGATACGACGAGCAGACCAAGGAGATCACCAGGACGTTCGCCGTGCACGGCTACAACGCCGTGTGCCCCAACCTGTACTGGCGTGAGGCACCCGGGGCCAGCCCGGACGACGCCGCCGCCACCGCGCGGGCGGCGGGAGGCGTGCAGGATGAGCGGCTGGTCGGAGACGTGGGCGGCGCGGTCGTGTACCTGCGGGCGATGCCGAACTCCAACGGCAAGGCCGGCACGATCGGCTACTGCTCGGGCGGCCGCCAGTCGTTCCTCGCGGCGGTCAGCCTGCCGCTGGACGCGGCGGTGGACTGCTACGGCGCGTTCGTCGTGGGCACCCCGCCGGAGGGCATGCCGCTCAAGGTCGGCCCGATCGTGGACAAGACGCCCCAGCTGTCGTGCCCGCTGCTCGGGCTGTTCGGCGCGGACGATCAGCACCCGTCGCCCGAGCAGGTCGCCGAGCTGGAGAAGGCGCTGCAGGAGGCGGGCAAGACGTACGAGTTCCACAGCTACGAGGGCGCCGGGCACGCGTTCTTCTCGGTGAACCGGCCCGCCTACCGGCCCGAGGCGGCAATGGACGGCTGGCAGAAGATCTTCGATTTCTTCGGCACGTACCTCGCCTGACGCGGCCCGGCTCGAATGTCAGTGCCCCATGCCAGGATGGGGCTATGAAGTTCACCGTGGAGCGTGACGCGCTCGCGGAGGCCGTGACGTGGGTGGCGCGGGCGCTGCCCACCCGCCCGGTGGTCGCCGTGCTGGGCGGGCTGCTGCTGCGCGCCGCCGACGACGGGCTGATCCTGTCGTGCTTCGACTATGAGGTGTCGGCCCGGATGCGAGTGGCTGCCGAGGTAGCCGAGCCGGGGACGGTCCTGGTGCCCGGCAGGCTCCTGGTGGAGATCACCAGGAGCCTGCCGGGCCGCCCCGTCGAGTTCACCGACGATCCCGACGGCGTGAGCATGATATGCGGGGAGGCGGCGTTCACGCTGGCCACCCTTCCCGCGGGCGAGTACCCCGACCTCCCTGACCTGCCGCACCTGGCGGGGACCGCGGACGGCGGGTCGCTGGCCGCCGCGATCGGCCAGGTCACCCCGGCGGCGAGCCGCGACGACACGCTGCCGATGCTGACCGCGGTCAACCTTGAGCTCACCGGGCAGACGATGACGCTCGCCGCGACAGACCGGTACCGGCTGGCCGTGCGGGAGCTCGCCTGGTCGCCGTCGCCCGGCACCGGCGACGCCACGGTCCTGGTGCCCGCCAGGACGCTGGCCGACGCGGCCCGCCTGATGACCCCTGGCGAGCCGGTGCGGATCATGCTGCGGGCCAGCGGCACGCCGGACAGCGCGGACGCGATGATCGGCTTCGAGGCCGGCGACAGGCGGCTCACCACCCGGCTGCTGGCCGGCGAGTTCATCAAGTACCGGTCCAGGTTCCCCGACGAGTTCGGCTCCACGGCTGACCTGCCCGCCGAGGCGTTCACCGAGGCGGTGCGCCGGGTGTCGCTCGTCGCCGAGCGCGGCACGCCGGTCCAGCTGTCGTTCGGCCCTGGCCGGGTCACGGTGGGCGCGGCCACCCAGGGCCACGCGCGGGCCAGGGAGACGGTGCCCGCGGAGTTCAGCGGCGCCGAGCCGGTGATCGCGTTCAGCCCCGGCTACCTGCTCGACGGAGTGGTCGCGGCGACGGCAGGCGCCGAGGACGGGCGGGTCAGGCTGCGCTTCACTAGCGCGAGCAAGCCCGCGGTGATCACGCAGTCGCCGCCCGGCGCCCCGGGCGGGCCGGGAAACGACTTCAGGTACCTGGTCGTGCCGCAGCGCGTGCAGCAGTAGCGGACGGCTAATGCCCCCCTGGCGGGCCCGGGTAGTAGTAGAACCCGTGCCTGGCGAACAGCATGGCGGTCAGCAGCCAGATCACCATGGCCAGGACCAGCAGCGACAGCGCGGCGAACCGGCCTGCCCGGTCCGACGGCGTGCCGGGCCGCCCCCGCTCGTGCGGCGGGAACCCGTCCGGCGGCCAGGACACCGGCACCCAGTCCGGCCGCCGCAGCCTCGGCAGGTCGGCCATGATCCGGGTGAGCTGGCCGTACGTCCGGGCGGAGAATACCGCGCCGAGCCGGTGGTTCAGCTCGTCGAGGGTCAGCCGGCCGGCCACGTAGTGCTCGCCGAGATCCGCCGCAGCGGCGTCCCGCTCCGCGTCCCCGATGCGCAGCGTGTGCGGTGCCACGGCCGGGAATGACTCACGGCCACGGCCGCCAGGCAGCTCGCCGCCGGGGCCGGGGAACGGAGCGTAGTAACGCATCGCCACCCGCTTCCGTACTTGATCGAAAGTTCGGTACCCCTCCACCATAAGTCCGACCTGCGGCGGAGGGAACCCGGAGCGGCGTGGCGCTACCAGCGGCCGCGCCGCCGCGGTCCGCACCCGCCGACCCGGCGCCGGAAGAACAGCCGCCGCAGCAGCCCGAACGCGGCCAAAATCAGCACGATCCCGAACGGACGCCCGGCCCCGATGCCGAACGCGCCAAGCGTGCCGACCAGGAACAGCGCGGCGACGACCAGCATCGTGACCAAGACCGAGCCCGCGGT
>NZ_JBARCR010000318.1:0-9372 GCF_049794275.1 Trebonia sp. | reverse complement strand
GGTTCGCTGAGATCGGCGACACCGCGCGGGCCGGGCTGACCGAGATGCGGCGGCTGCTCGGCGTCCTCCGCGAGGATGCGGAGGACGCCGGCGCGACCGTCGCCGACCGGCATCCGCTGCCCGGGCTGCCCCAGCTCGCGGAGCTGGTCGACGCGGCCAGGGACGCGTCGGGGGCGGGCATCAGGCTGATCGTGTCCGGCCCCGTGACGGAGTTCGACCCCGGCCTCGAGCTCGCCGCCTACCGGATCGTGCAGGAGGCGCTGACCAACGCGCGGCGGCACGCGCCTGGCGCCGCCGTCGACGTGGAGCTGCGCTACGCCGACGACGCGCTGCGGCTGCGGGTCCGCGACAACGGCCCGGGACCCGAGGGGGCGCCGGAGAGACCAGGGACCGAGAGTTACAGGCCGGCGGACCTGGCGGGCGGCGGGCATGGACTGCTCGGGATGCGGGAGCGGACGCTCGCGGTGGGCGGCACACTGTGGACCGGGCCCGCGCCGGGCGGCGGGTTCGTCGTCGAGGCGGTCCTGCCGGCGAAACCGGAGGTCGCCGGGCTGCGGGAGCCCTCGGCCCAATCGTCCCGAGCGGAGGCAGCCCCGTGAGCGAGGAAACGTGAGCGAGGACATCGGCATCGTCGTCGCCGACGACCATGAGGTCGTGCGGGCCGGGTTCGCGGCGCTGCTCGACACCCAGCCGGACTTCACCGTGCTCGGCACCGCGTCGGACGGCGCCGAGGCGATGCTAGCGTGCGAGGAACTCAAGCCCGACGTGGTGCTGATGGACGTGCGGATGCCAGGCACCGACGGCATCGAGGCGACCAGGCAGCTGGTGGCCGGCGCCGGGCACGTGCCGCGGGTGCTGATCCTGACCACGTTCGACCTGGACGAGTACGTCTTCGACGCGCTGCGGGCGGGCGCCAGCGGGTTCCTGCTCAAGGACGCGACCGCTGAGCGGCTCTTCGAGGCGGTCCGCGTGGTCGCGGCCGGCGAGGCGCTGCTAGCGCCGGCGGTCACCCGGCGCCTGATCAGCGAGTTCACCCGGATCCGGCCGGGCGCCAGAGCGGCCGGGCCCGCCTCGGTCGCGCCGGCGGCGTTCGCCGCGCTCACCCCCCGGGAGACAGAAGTGGTCCGGCTGGTCGCCGAGGGCCTGTCCAACCCGGAGATAGCGGCCCGCCTGGTCGTGACCGAGGAGACGGTGAAGACGCACGTCAGCCGGATCCTCGCCAAGCTGGGGCTGCGGGACAGGACGCAGGCCGTCGTGGCCGCGTACGAGTCGGGCCTGGTGGTGCCGGCCCGCGAGCGGAGCTAATCGGGCGGAGCTGGAGAGGCCACGGGTCCGTTCGGGATGATCGTTGACCGCGCCAGCCCGGTGAGGACCTCATCGCTGATCGCGCCGAGTTCCCGCAGCTGCTCGGGAGTCAGCACGTCGATGAGCAGCCTGCGCACCGCGGCGACGTGGCCGGGGGCGGTCGCGACCACCTTCGCCCAGCCGTCGTCGGTGAGCACCGCGTTGATGAACCGGCCGTCGCCCGGGCAGGCTTCACGGCGGACCCAGCCCCTGGCCTCGAGGCGGCTGACGACGTGCGACAGCCGCGACAGCGAGCCGCTCGCCATCGCGGCCAGGTCGCTCATCCGCAGCGTACGGTCCGGGGCCTCGGACAGGCCGGACAGCACGAGGTACTCGAATTGGCTGATGCCCGCGTCCCGTTGCAGCTCGGCCTCGATGGCGGCGGGCAGCCGGATGAGCAGCGCGACAACGGAACGCCAGGCGGCTTGCTCCTCGGCCGTGAGCCAGTTCATGCCTACCAGGCTACGTCATGAGGTTGACGCTTCAAGCCCTGCCGCCTCGACAACACGGGCGACCGCCTCGGCCTCCCAAGTGGGCGCCATGATGTGCACGCCCGCCACGCCGGGCACCTCGCGCAGCTGGCTGATCACGTCGGCGGCGACCCGGACACCCGCCTCCTTCGCGTCATCGCCGGTCAGGTCCTTCAGGCGGGCGAAGGTCGCGTCGTCGACCTCGACGCCGGGGATGTGGTTGTGCATGTGCTCCAGCGCGCGGGTGCTGCGCGGCGGCATGATGCCGACGAGGACGGGGACGTTCTCGAGCAGGCCCTGCTCGGTGAGCGGGGCGAACCATTTCGCGAAGCGCGGCACGTCGTAGACGATGTTGGTCTGGAAGAACTCGGTGCCGGCGTCGAGCTTTGACTTGACCTTCTCCGGGGCGTCGACCAGCGGGTTCATCGCGCTCGCGACGTAAAAGTCTGTTGGGGTGGAGAGCTTCTCGCCGGCGGCGAGTTCACCGTCGTTCATCTTCCTGATCAGCCGGACGAGGCCGAGGGAGTCGACGTCGCCGACCTTGGTGGCGATGTCCGCGTACTTGCCGACCTTCAGTGGGTCGCCGGACAGGGCGAGGATGTTCCTGACGCCGAGGGCCCAGGCGCCGAGGAGATCGGCCTGCAGCGCCATGATGTTCCTGTCGCGGGTGGTCACCTGCATGATCGGCTCGAGACCCTGCTCGATCATCCAGACCGAGACAGCCAGCGGGGTGACCTTGACCGTGGCCGCCTGGTTGTCGGTCACGTTAGCCGCGGCGACCAGCGGCGCCAGCTTCGCCGCGGTGGCGCGCACCGGGTCGGCGACGGGATCTACTGGCGGGTTGAGTTCGGCGGTGACCGAGAAGGTGCCCGCGGCTAGTTCCTCGCGTAGGGTCATTCTCCGATTGTTCGCCTGTCCGGCGGTTATGGGAACTGTCCGGGCGCACAAGGTCCCCGGTGCCGCGCGCGGGCACGGCAATAAGTTGACGCTTCAAGGTTCTTACGGTTAGGTTTGATGGGTCAAGTTTCTATTGCCGAGGTGGTGAGTGGTCGTGGCGACGCGCTCGATCTTCGATCCGCTGGTGCCGGCGGGCGCGTACGACGAGTTCGCCGCGACGGCGGCCCCGGCCAGCGCCGCGCAGCGCGCGTGGACTCCCGATGACGGCGCGCTGCCCGCTTTGTACATAGGGCACGGCGCTCCCCCGCTGCTCGACGACGCGGAGTGGATGGCGCAGCTCGCGTCGTGGACGCACACGCTGCCCAAGCCGCGGGGCGTGCTGATCGTCTCGGCGCACTGGGAGGCCGCGCCGCTGATGCTGTCCGCGCCTGGCGCGGCGACGCCGCTGGTCTACGACTTCGGCGGGTTCCAGCCGCGGTACTACACGCTGACGTATCCCACGCCGGACGCGTCGTCCCTGGCGCGCGAGGTCGCGGGCCTGATGCCTGCCGCTTCCGGCGTCCACCAGCACCCGAGCCGCGGGCTCGACCACGGGGCCTGGGTGCCGCTCATGGTCATGTACCCGCTCGCGGACGTGCCCGTGCTGCAGCTGTCGATCCCGACGTCGGACCCGTCCGCGTTGCTTTCGCTGGGCGCTCGGCTGCGGCCGCTGCGCTCGTCCGGGGTGCTCGTCATCGGGTCGGGGTTCCTCACCCACGGGCTGCCGTTCGTGACCCGTGAGATGGTGTTCGGGTCGGCCGTGCCTAACTGGTCGTCCGACTTCGACCAGTGGGCCGCCGAGGCGCTGGAGCGCGGCGACGTGGAGACGCTGGCCCGGTTCCGGCAGGCGCCGGGGATGCCGTACGCGCACCCGACGGCGGACCATTTCCTGCCGCTGTTCGTCACGCTCGGCGCCGCCTCCGACCCGACGGCGCCCGTGGAGACGGTGATCGACGGCTACTGGATGGGCTTCGCGAAGCGCTCCTTCCAGGTCTCCTGACCCGGGCAGACCCCGCGGGGACGCTGTTGCCAGCGCCCCCGCAAGGCATGGTTCAGATACCCAGCCGGGGTATCGAGAGGGCTGTCGGCCATCATTGGGTGTCCTTTCGGGCGCCATCCGCCCGAAAGGACACCCAATCGGGGAACCGCAGCCCGCGCCTCATGGCGCACGCGGAGGAATGCCGGGAAAGGTTAAATATCCGGTCGCATATTCACGCCAGGCGCCCGGCCGCCTCCCTGCAGGCCGGTGTTCCTGTTTCTGCAGGCTGGTCCCAGATAGAAGGGGTGTCGATTGCGTAATCGACGTGGCCCGAGGATGCCAGCGCCCAGCCACGGCTTCTTGCTGTTATCAGGGGTCAGGGGCGTGGCAGGGGATTGGGTTATTCGGGGCGGAAGGGGAGCAGCTGGTCCTCGCCCGGGCGGACCACGGCATAGGTCGCCTCGGGCATTTCCTCCCACGCGCCGGGCAGGTCGCCGATCGGCTCGGAGACCACGAGCCGCGCGTCGTCCGGTACCTCGCGGAGGATTTCCCGGTCGGGATACTCCCGCCGGAGCGTGCGGACATCGCGGGTGTAGAACAGGGACCGGGAGTCGCCCTGGCTGGAGTACCGGAACGCCCACAAGGTCTCGCCGTCGGACGTCGCGAGAGTGCCCTGGAACGGGTAATCGACGCCCCGGCCTCGCCCGCGCGCCTCCACAAACCCGATCGCGCGTGCGACCGCTCCCGGCGGATCCTCCTGCAGGCCGAAGGTAAGCGCCAGGTAGAACAGCACCTCGGTGTCGGAGGTGCCCTGGATCTCCGGGTACAGGGACTCGTCGACCGCGAGCACCAGGTCGCGCTTGATCGCCGCGAAGCCGTCGATGAACCCGTTGTGCATGAATAGCCACCGGCCATGGCGGAACGGGTGGCAGTTGGTCTGCTGGACCGCCGAGCCGATCGCCGCGCGGACGTGGGCGAAGAACAGATGCGAACTGACGTGGCCGGCGAGCTCGCGCAGGTTCAGGTCATTCCACGCGGGTTCAATGCTGCGGAACAGCCCGGGGGCCGCGGCGGCGTCGTACCAGCCGACGCCAAAACCGTCGCCGTTGGTTGTCTCGGCTCCGAGCCGGGAGTGCAGGCTCTGGTCGATCAGTGAGTGAACCGGCGTGTAGAGCACTTCGCTCAGCGAAATTGGTGCGCCCGTGTAAGCGAGCCAGCGGCACATGCGTCATCACCGCCGCAGGAAATCCCGGACGCGGTCCGCGTACGGGGTCTTGTCGTAGCTTCCGGCGTAGGCGCCGGCCATCCGGACCGGGTCGCCGAAGAAGTAGTACTCATACAGCGCCTGGCGGCCCGCGAACGCTGAGATGCAGGTGTCCCAGGCGAGGCGGAACAGCCGGACTCGCTCCGCGCCTGACAGCGTCGCCGCCTGCAGGTAGGTGTCGATGTCGGCGGCGGCCGGGCCGGTCACGTCGGCCTCGGTGGGGGTCGCCATCAGGCCGGACGCGCCCAGCTTGCGCAGGATCTCCGGGAACCGCTGGTAGAGCCGCGGGTAGAGGTTGCGTGCCGCGTTGAGGGGTGCCCAGGCCGGGGTGAGCACGCCGTAGGAGTTGACCGCCGCGTCCGCCTCGGCGGCGCGGCCGAACGCGCGCAGCGTCTCCAGGGTCGTGATGATCTCGGCGAGGTCGGCCTGGACGTGCTGGAACTGGCCGATGCCGATCGCCTCCGTCAGCAGCGTGACCAGGCCGAGGATGTACTCGGTCTTCGCGGTGGTGCGGGCCAGCACCTGGTGCGTCATGTGCGCGACCGCCGACGTGGCGGTGTAGAAGCCGTTGCACAGTTCGGGATCGCCGAGGACGAAGCAGCGCTCGTAGGGGACGTGCACGTCGTCGAAGACCACCACCGCGTCGGATTCGTCGAACCGTGAGCCGAGCGGGTGGTCGAAGTGCGTCCGGCCGTAGTCCAGCGGCTCGCGGGCGATGTACCGCAGGCCTGGGGCGTCCGACGGGATCGCGAACGCGAACGAGTACGGCTTGTCCTCCGGCGTGCCGCGCAGCACGGTCGACGGGAAGACGAGCAGCTCGTCGGCGAACGGGCCGATCGTGGCGAGCATCCGCGCGCCGCGCACCACCACGCCGTTGTCGTCCTCGCGGACGACGTGTGCCATCAGCGCTCCCCCGGCCTGCTGACTGCCGGTGACCGCGCGGTTGGCCTGCGGCGGGATGAGGGTGTGCGTGCACAGCAGGTCTTCTTCGCGGACCTTCTCGTAGTACGCCGCGATGTTGCGCGCGAAAGCGGAGTCCGCCTGGCCGAACCAGTCGGCGGCCGACGCCAGCGCCATCAGCGCGCTGTTCAGGTAGTCGCCGGTGCGGCCGAGCATGCCCAGCGACCGGTCGGCCCAGAGCTTGAACGCCAGGCGGCGCTTTTCCAGGTCGGCCGGCGTGCGCGGCATCAGGAACGAGGTCGCCACGGGCTCGCCGGTCAGCGGCGACGGGTAGGTCAGCACGTCCCGGTACGCCGGGTCGTGCTGCATGTCGAACAGTTCCGCGTAGCTGCGCACCACATTGCGGAACGCGGGGTGCTCCGCCACTCCCCCGGTCAGCGTCTCGCCCTGGATCTCCACGTGCGTCCTGGCGGCGGCGAGCCGGTCCAGGAATTCCGCGCCGGTGCGTGCTGGCATGACCGGACCGTAACTCTCCGGCCGCGTGCGGGACAACCCGGGAATCGAGCTTGCCAGCCGGCCGTGACTGGTGGTTGCCTGGTCCCGTGAAGTACCGGTGAGGGATAGGACGGTGGCGGAGCGGGTCACGTACCTGCTTGAGCCGAAGAACTGGATCATCGCCACCGTTATCGTCGTCGGCTGGCATGCGGACGGTACGGCGGGCCTGGGCTGGGGACTGCTCGCGGCCTTCTTCGCGGGCGTGGTGCCCACGCTGTTCATCACCCGCGGCATCCGGCACGGCCAGTGGGACGACAGGAACGTCGGCGCCAAGCGCCCCAGGCTCATCGTCCTGACGTTCATCACCGCGTCGCTCGCGGCGGGCCTGGTGCTGCTCGTCGCGCTCGGCGCCCCGCCGGAGCTGTCCGGGTACTTCGGCTGCATGCTCGTCAGCGTGGCGGTGCTCGCCGCCATCACGACCGTCTGGAAGATCTCGATCCACTGCGCGGTCGCCTGCGGTTCCGTGACGATCCTCGGCCTGATGTACGGCCCGCGGGTCATCCCGTGCTACGCGCTCGTCGCGCTCACCGCCTGGTCTCGCGTCGTGCTGAAGGACCACACCACGGCCCAGGTCATCGCCGGCTGCGTCCTCGGCGCCGCCGCGGCCGCGGTCACGTACGCGGTCATCCCCCGCGGCTGACGGGGCCGCTAGAGGGGCCAGCTAGAGGGGCCAGAGGCGGGCGGTTTCGTCGGCGCTGGCGGTGGCGATCTGGCGACCGTCGGGGCTGAACGCCAGGGAGCTGACCGCGCCGGCGTGGCCTTCGAGGGTGCGCAGGCACTTTCCGGTGACCGAGTCCCAGAGCCGGACCGTGGCGTCCGAGCTTGCGGTCGCGACGAGCGCGCCGTCGGGGCTGAACGCGACGACGAACGCCGAGTCCGTGTGGCCTTCCAGGGTGCGGATCGGGGCACCGGACTCGGTGTCCCACAGCCTCGCGGTCGCGTCTTCGCTCGCGGCGGCCACCACGCGTCCGTTCGGGCTGAAAGCGACGGACCACACGGTGTCGGAATGGCCGCTCAGGATGCGCACGCAGTTGCCCGTCCGGACGTCCCACAGCCGTGTGGTGCCATCGAAGCTCGCGGTCGCGATCAGCGCGCCGTCCGGGCTGAACGTCACGGCGGAGACGATGCCGATGTGGCCGGTCAGGATGCTCAGGCACGCGCCGGACCTGGTGTTCCACAGCCGGATGGTGCCGTCGCCGCTGGCGGTGGCGAGCAGCGCGCCGTCGGGGTTGAACGCGGCGCCGTACACGATGTCGCTGTGGCCTTCGAGCACGTGCAGGGGGGCGCCGCTGCGCGACTGCCACAGCCGGACCGTCTCGTCGTAGCTCGTGGTGGCGAGCAGTGTGCCGTCCGGGCTGAAGGCGACGCCGAACACGGCGATCGTGTGGCCCACGAGCTCGTACGCGCAGGCGCCGGTCGCGACGTCCCACAGCCGCGGCGTCACGTCGGCGCTGACGGTGGCCACCCGGCGGCCGTCCGGGCTGAACGGCGCCGCGAACACCGCGTCGGTATGACCGGTGAACGTGTGCAGGAGCTGGCCGGTGGCGGCGTTCCACAGCCGGGCGGTGTTGTCTTCGCTAGCGGTGCTGACCCGGGCACTGTCCGGGCTGAAGGCCACCGAGTTGACCGCGCCCGTGTGTCCGGCGAGCGTGCGCACACCCGCCGTTTCGATAACGCTCATGTCTCCGCCCTCTGCGATCATCCGTGATGCGCGCCTTATTGTGCTACTACCGCGGGCGCACGCGGCCCGTTTTCGCGTGTTCGCCCCCCCTGTTGCACCATTTCGTGACATTGGGCGCGGTGAGACCGTTTGCGGGCGGTGGGCTACGCTGCGCGGCAGGAGGTCCGGATGCGGCTGGAGTCGGTGGGCAAGCGGTACGGGCTGCGCCAGCCATGGGTGGTGCGGTCCGTGAGCCTCGACGTGCTCCCCGGGCGGCTCATCAGGCTCGAGGGGCGGAACGGCAGCGGCAAGTCCACGCTGCTCCGGGTCGCCGCGGGGGTGTCGCTGCCGTCGAAGGGACGGGTGACCGGGCGGCCGCACACCGGGTACGTGCCTGAGCGGTTCCCCGGCGGGCTGCCGTTCTCCGGCCGCGACTACCTGCTGCACCTCGCCCGGGTACACGGCCTGCGCGGTCCCGCGGCGGCGCGGGCAGTGGATGAGTGGCTGGACCGGCTGGGCGCGGCGAGCTACGCGGGCCAGCCGCTGCGGGCGCTGTCGAAGGGCATGTGCCAGAAGGTGGCTCTCGCTCAGGCGCTGCTCGCCCGCCCGGGGCTGCTGGTGCTCGATGAGGCGTGGACCGGGCTCGACCAGGCAGCGCGCGGCGAACTCGACGCCGCCGTCGTGGAGCGGCTGGCCGACGGCGGGGCCGTCATGTTCGTGGATCACGAGCAGGCGCGGCTCGCCGGGCGGATTTCCGAACGCTGGCGGCTGGATGACAGCGGGCAGGTGACCGTTGTCGCTGGCGCGGGCGACGGGGCGCGTTCAGGTTCCGCGCCGGAGAGCGTCGTCGTGATCGAACTGACCGGGCTTGAACCATCGTCGGCGACTGTGCTCGGCGGCCTGCCGGGCGTGCTGTCCTGTGGCGATGGCGCCGTGCGCGTGTCGTCCGGCGTGTCCGATGAGGTGCTGCGGCAGGTGCTCGGCTGGGATGGGGTGCACGTCACTGGCGTGCGCACCGAGCAGGCCGAGCCGTCGGGGCAGGCCGAGCCGTCCGAGCGCGGCGGGCGGGCGGCCGGGCGATGACCGCGCTGCTGCGTTACCAGGCGGCCCTGCTGCTGCGGTCGAACCGGTGGATCTTCCCGCTGATCGCCTACGGGGCGCTGATCGCCGTCGGGGCCGCCGCGTCGACGCCGCTCGCCGAAGGGCTGGACTGGAGCGCCGCGATGCTGGTGCCGGCCGTCGCGTTCATCACAAGGTCCATGCT
>NZ_JBARCR010000317.1:0-2823 GCF_049794275.1 Trebonia sp. | reverse complement strand
TAGCCCGGTCTGGCCCGGGGACAGCCGCTGCGCGGCGATCCCGGAGCCGATCACCACCGCGGCCAGGAACGCGCTGCCCAGGAACTCGGCTAGCAGCCGGCGCCACAGCAGGATGGGTGCACTGATCACGCGGTCATCTTGACAGTTGAATATGGTTCAGTCAAGATTGAGTCAATGACTTCTGAACGAACTTCTGAGCTGGAGCGACGTTCCATCTTGCATGCCGCGCTGGCCGACCCTGCCCGGCTGCGGATCACCGACACGCTGCTCACCGGGGACGCGTCCCCGTCCGAGCTGGCCGGCATGCTGGCCATGCCGTCCAACCTGCTGGCACACCACCTGCGCGTGCTGGAACAGGCCGGGATCGTTACCCGCCGCCGCTCGGAAGGCGACCGGCGCCGCACCTACCTGCAGCTGATCCCCGGCGCCCTGGACACGCTCGCCCCGCCGCCAGCCCGCGCCGCGCTGCGGGTGCTATTCGTGTGCACCGCCAACTCCGCACGCTCGCACCTGGCCGCTGCGCTGTGGCGCCAGGTCAGCACCGTTCCGGCGATATCCGCTGGAACGCATCCGGCAGCAGCGATCGATCGCGGCGCTATCGCCGCGGCCACGCGTCACAGTTTGCCGCTGCCCCGGCTGCGGCCTCGCCACTTCAGCGAGGTCTGGCACGACGGCGATCTAGTGGTTACGGTCTGCGACCTGGCCCACGAAGAACTCGCCGAGGCCGCAGCGGTGCACTGGTCCATCCCGGACCCGGTCCCGGCCGGCGACCCGGGCAGCTTCGACGCGGTACTGGCGCAGTTGGCCGACCGCGTCGGGCGCCTGGCACCACGCCTGGCAGCCGTCTCTTGACCCGGCCGCAGATTTGGAGAGTGTCTTGGGGCCACCAAGCAGGCGCGTCTCAGGTCGTTCATCTGTCTCCCTGTCTGGCTCGGGTCCAGGCCTTGCGGGCGCGTTCGACTAGTTCGTCAAGACTGGCGTCATACTGTGCTGCCAGCGCGGTGTGGTCTGCTGAGTGCGGTGGCAGCCGCTGGAGTTCCGCGCGCATCTGTTCCCGCGTGCTGAGCAGCGCCGTGTCATCAAGCTGGGTGAAGTCGGGCGGTTCCTCGGCTGAGTTCATTGGGCCTTGCCTTCAGCGCGGCGTGGTTGCGACTGGGCACAGCGTGCCGCGCGCCTCACGTCTGGCGGTAGCGTTGTGGCAAACTTCTCTTCATGGCTGGCAACGGCAGCGGTAACCCGGCAACCCACTTCGGCCGGCAGATGCGCAAGGAGCGGCTGGCCCGCGGCTGGTCGCTGCAGGAGCTGGCACGCGCGACGGGCATCAACGTGGGCCACCTGTCGCGGATCGAGAACGGGAAGCGCCCGCCGACCGAGAACCTGGCGGCCGCATGCGACGCTGCATTTCCCGAACGTCGGGGCTGGTTCAGCGAGTATTACGAGGAGATGCGTACCTGGTCGGAGGTGCCAGCCGCGTTTAAGGACTGGTCAGAATTGGAAGACAAGGCCGCCACCCTGTCTGCGTGGGCGCCGGCTGTCATCCACGGGCTGCTACAGACCGAGGACTACGCCGCCGCGCTGCTGCACACCTATCCCGGTGCTGGTGAGGAGGCGGTGCAGACCAGGCTGGCCGCGCGGATGGAGCGGCAGCGGCGGCTGTTCGCCCGGGACGTGCTGGCGTGGTTCATTATCGATGAGCTGTCGCTGTACCGGCTTGCCGGGTCGGCCCAGGTCATGGCCGCGCAGATGCGTCACCTTGCAGACGTGGCAGTCATGCCGAACGTGACGCTCCAGGTGCTGCCCGCTGTTGCCAACCCTGGCGTGACCAGCGGGTTCGTGATCGCTGACGATGCGGCGTACGCCGAGCACGCCGCGTCTGGCTTCGTCTACACCGGTGAAACCGTTTCGGCGCTAATGCGGATCTTCGATAGCCTTCGCACCGAGGCCTACAGGGGATCTGAGTCACTGAAGATGATCGAAGGGATGGCCGGGTCATGGGCGGCACGTGGCGCAAGAGCAGCTACAGCGGAGCCAACGGCGGTGACTGCGCCGAAGTGGCCGCCGATACCGGCCTAGTCCTCGTGCGCGACACCAAGAACCGCGTCGGCGCAACCCTCGCATTCAACGCGCAGGCCTGGCGCACGTTCACCGCGCAAGTCAAGCACCACTAGGGGTCAGGTCGTACTGCCGTTAGCGCTCGCGGTCGAGGCCTCCCGCTCCTGAGCGGGTTGCGGTCTCGCGCGTCTGTTTTTCTTGCGTGGCGCGCCGGGCGCGTATGACGGCCCGGGCGATGATCGGCGCTCCGATGGCGGAGGGGAGCAGCCAGAACGCGAGCGTCGGCAGGCGGTCCCACACCGGCAGGTGGGGGCCGTTGTCGACGTAGAACGCGGTGAGCATGGCGACGTATCCAACACCCATTCCGGTGATGTGGCCGGTGTCACCGGGACGGTGGCGGCGCCGGTGCTGGTAGCCGATGGTCGCGGCGGTGAACGCCACGGCGCCGATGACGAACAGGTGGTAGTCCTGCCGCCAGCGCATCGCAGCCAGGATTGTGGCGGTGGCGAAGACCACGGTGATCGCCCGGTAGAACCAGCGGCCCGCGTGGATGTGCCGAGCGCTGCCCTTGCGGGCCAGGGCAGCGACAGCCCCGGCGAGCACCGCGGTGAGCCCGGCGATCACGTGGATGGCGAGGAAGGCCAGGAACACTGGCGCGGTGGAGCCGACGTCGGTCCCCAGGATGCGACTAGCCGTGGCCATGTCACCTGCTCTCCGACCACCGATGGCAGCTCATCTCAATAAGTAGCGTTACTACCTATAGAAGTCACC
>NZ_JBARCR010000316.1:0-3615 GCF_049794275.1 Trebonia sp. | reverse complement strand
GGCCTGGGCCGCCCTGCCGTCGTACTTTCGGACCTGGCTCGCCTGCCGGTCGCGGTCGTCCTCCCGGTCCCGCGCCGCCTTCTCCTTGCGCTCGGCGTCCTGACGGAGCTGCTCGAGCCGCTCGGCGTCGCGCATAGCGGGATCGGCCCGCAGCGCGTCGCGGCGCGCTTCCAGTTCGGCGCGCTGCTCCTCCAGCGCGGTGAGTTCCCCCCGCGCTTCGTCCAGCTGCTGCTGGGCGGCAGTGAAGGCCTCTTCGGCGGCGGCGAGGTCCCGGCCGAGCTGTTCGTAACGGCTCTGCGTCAGCCGCGGCCCGGCGGCCTTGCGCTTGGCCGCCACCTTCGCGTACCGGCGGTAGTGGCCGAGGAAGTCGGTGGCGGCCTGCTGGGCGTCGGCGAGGGAGCGCAGCGCGTCGCGCTCCTCGTCGAGACCGCGGAACGCCTCGGCGACGGTCGTCACGAGGCCGGGACTGAGCGGGGGCAGTGCCTCGGTGAGCGCCCTGGACAGCAGCTTCTCGTCGGGCTTCTTCGACAGCTGCGGCTGGCGCAGCTGGATCAGCAGGTTGACCAGGGCCTCGTAGCGGTGCGCGCCGAGGCCGAACAGGTGCTCGTCCACCGCGCGGCGGTAGTCGGCCGCCCGGTCGTAGACGAAGCCGCGTGAGCCGATCTCCTCCCGCAGCTTCTCCCTGGTGAGCGGGACCCGGCTGTCGGGCAGCAGCCGCAGCTCGGCGCCGGGGCGCTGGCTGGTGATGAAGAACCAGTGCCGGGCGATCCCGCGCCCGGCGACGGCCTTCAGCCCGCAGCCGATCGTGCGGAACTCCTCGGCGCCGTCGGCGGCCCTGCGGCCGAACTCCAGCCACGTGTAGCCGAGGCGCTCGGGGCTGGGATGCTTGCCGCCCAGCAGCAGGTTCCACTCCATCCGCTTCTGCCGGTCGCCGTCCGGCTCCACCCGGTGCGGCGCGAGGTCCCCGTCGAGCAGGAACGGCAGCGTGAGGGCGAGCACCTTGGACTTGCCGGTTCCGTTGTTGCCGCGCAGCAGCAGACGGCCGTCGTGGAACCAGAACTCCTCCTGGTCGTAGTAGAACATGTCGACGAGGCCGGCCCGCAGGGGCTTCCACCGCTCAGAAGATGGTGCTGGCAGCATGGGCCGTCGCCTTTCTGGTCTGGCGTCCTGGGGAGCTTCCCGGCTCCCGGATGGTCGGCTCGGCGAGGGCGAAGCGGGCGATGGCGGGGCGGCCGCGGATCACGGTGCCGGTGCCGTCGCGCGTTACCTCGATGTCGATGTCGACGAGGCGCAGGGCGGTGAGCTTCTCCAGCGCGATGTCGAGCAGTTCGGTCTCCGCGCCGGGATCGGTGACGCCCTTGCGCCAGTAGCCTGCGTGCGCCTGCGCCGCCCGGCGGACGAACGCGAGGAGTTCGCCCCGCGGTGCCCGCGCCCTGCCCGCCAAGTACTCGGCGAGAAGCAGCGTGACGTGCCCGTCGGTGCGCTGCTCGGGCATCCGCACGTCGGTGAGCTCGTCATCCGGGTCCACCATGGCGATGCCCTCGGCGCGCAGCTCCGGGAGCAGCCCGGTAGCCTCGCTGATCCGCCCGGTGATGTTGTGCCGCTGGGCGACCAGGTAGGCACGCTCGTCTTCGGTCAGCTCGTCGTAGTAGACGACTGGCTCGTCGAGCAGCCGCCGGGTGAGGGTTCTGCGCAGCGCCTGGTTGCGCAGTTCGTCGGTCTCGGCGACCGGCTCGGCGGTCAGCTCCGCGAGTCTCGCCTCGAACGCGCGGGCGGTGATCGTCGACGGGCCCCTGCTGCCGGTCAGCAGCGCGCCCAGTACCGGCCGGCGCACGTCGTACAGCACGTCGGCGCCTGCCGACAAGTACGCGTCCTCGTCTCCGGCGACCCGGGTGAGCACGCCCCAGGTAAGCAGCAGCCGGACCACGGCCACGAGGTCGGCGCGGTCGCTCCTGGTGTCCAGGGTCAGCATGAACCCGGTGGCTGCCAGGCCGGGTTCGGCGGCGGCGGTGAGCACGTCGTCGGCGAGACTGCCGAGCGTGGTCTGCGCGTCGGCGCGGGCCAGCGCGGACAAGGCCAGGCAGAGAGTGACGTACCTGCGTCGGCTGAACGGCTCCTTGTTGTGCCCGCGAGCCGGATGGGTAGCGTCGCCGGAAGCCAGCGGAGCGGTCTTGAACAGCCGGGCCGTCTCCGCGTCCGCGGTCAGCCGCCAGCCGGTCTCCCTGCGCAGCCAGCCGCTGAGTGCTGGCAAGTGCCGCCGGACCAGCATGAGCGGCTCGGCGTCGTCGGCCGCGACAAGCAGCGGCTTAGCGAGCAGGGCACGGATGGCGGCCTGGCGCTGCGCCTGCTCCTCGGCGGGTATCACGGCACCAGGTCCGTGATCTCGATGACGTGCTCGGGACCGGTGAGCACGCCGTCCTCTGTCTTGATTACGGCGGTGCCGCCCTCGGCGACCAGGCACAGCCGCACCTCCAGGCTGCCGTCGCTTGTGACGGTCTTCACCTCGGTGTCGCCGGGCGCGCGGGTCGCGAGCGCGTCGCCGAGCAGGCTGAGGAAGAGGCGGAACGCCCTCGGGTCGAGCACGTCGACGTCGGACAGCAGCGTCGGCCCGTTGGTGCGCAGCCGCCGTCTTGCCTCCGCGGTCTGTGCGGCCTCCTGCTCCGCCTGGCGCCGCAACAGTTCCCGGGCCGCGGACCGGTCCGTTACCTGGTTTGGCTTGCCGCGCCGCTCGTAGCTCCCGGTCTTCCTGAGCTGCGGCGAAATCCGGATCGGTGGCGCCTCGCCCCACGGCGTCCCGGCCGGCACGTTCTCCCACGCATCCGCGGTGTCGCCGGTGACGGACAGGTGCCGGGCGGGGGACAGGCCGAACGCCGCCCGCCACAGCCGGTGAGCCGCCGCGTCATCCGGTGCCTCAGCGAACCACCGGGCAAGCGCGGCGAAGTCCGCCGACCTGTCCGACCGGCCGGAACGCCGGTCGTTGAGCAGGCCGACCGCGTCGATGAGCTGCTTGATCGCGGTCACGGCGGCCTGCCGAAGCAGCCTGGCTTGCGACGGGTGCCCTGCATCGCGCGAGGTGAACCAGTCGTCGAGGCCGCGCCACCGGTTCCGCCACCTGTCGAGCGCCTGCTCTTCCGCACGAGCCAGCGACGCGGCTGCGTCCGCTCCCTCGAGGACCGCGTCGGCGGCCTCGCGCCTCGCGGCCACCGCCAGCAACCGCTCGTGACCGGCGGCTTCCAGCTCGGTCAGCAGGACCGTGATCCGGGCACCGGAGTTGGCGAGGTCGGCGATGAACCGGTTGATGTAGTCGATCAGCCGTTCCTTGTAGGCTATGAAGCCGTCGACGTCCCCGTCGGAGAAGTCGATCGCGCGCCGCAGCGCGGACATGAACGCTTGCGCGTTGTCGGCGAGCGAGGAGAACCGCTCCGCCACCGACAGCAGCAGCAGGTGGACCTTGGCCGGATCGGGGTCGCTTTCTGCGGCCAGCGTGCGCAGGGCCCGGAGCCGGTCGGCGATGTCGGCCAGGGCGACCGACTGGAGCTGGCCGCGCCGCCCGATCGCCTCCTCGTAGAACGCGATGGCCTGCTCGGCCGCCTGCCCTTCTGCGGTGAGCTGGTA
>NZ_JBARCR010000315.1:0-2557 GCF_049794275.1 Trebonia sp. | reverse complement strand
GCGCAGCAGGGCGCGGGTCTCCTCCAGTTGCGCCGTGGTGCGGGCGAGCAGGAGCACCCAGGCGCCGGCGCCGCCAAGCCCGAGCGCGACGGCGCGCCCGATGCCGCGTCCGGCCCCGGTGATCAGCGCGGTCTTGCCAGCAAAGTTATTTGCCACTGCGGTCTCCTCAATGGTTGACGCTGTGAGCGGGACGGCCACGGAGTCAGCCGCACCCGTTCGGCTGAATGCTCTTGAACTACGGCTTGTTAGCGGCGAGCGGCGGCGATGTCTTACCAGGGCGCGCGGGACTGAGATCCACAGGTAAGAACCGGGGCGGAGGCGACGCCTACGTACCGGGCGGTCCCATCAGGGACCGTCCTGGTAACGACGAAGGAGAAACCGCGATGCCCCTGCTCAACCCCGGCGACTCGTTCCCGCGGCTGACAATCGAGACCGCTGGCGGCCAGTCGCTTACGATCCCGGACGCGTTCGCCGGCGGCTTCGCCGCGGTGCTGTTCTACCGGGGTGCCTGGTGCCCGTACTGCAACGCGCAACTGCGCGCCTTCGAGCGGGCCCGCCAGGCGCTGGAGGATAACGGCATTCGCGTCGTGGCGCTCTCGGTGGACGACAAGGAGACCACCGCCGCCCTGGTCGCCAGGCACAAGCTGACGTTCCCCGTCGGCTACGGCGCGGACGCGGCGTCCGTCGCCGCGCTCACCGGCGCCTTCGTCAACCCCGACCCGGTGTACCTGCAGTCCACCGACTTCGTGCTCGACCCGGGAGGGAAAGTTATCGTCAGCGTGTACTCAAGCGGCGCCATCGGGCGGCTCGTTCCCGACGACGTCGTCGGCCTGGTCCGCTACCTGCGCGAGCACTCGGCACCGGCGACGGCGTAACGGGACAGGAGACGACAGCATGAGTGGTGCGGATATTCACTTCTACTTCGACCCGGTGTGCCCGTTCGCGTGGATGACGAGCAAGTGGGTGCGCATGGTCACCGCGCAGCGGGACTACACGATCGACTGGCGGTTCATCTCGCTTCGCCTGATCAACTCCGGTGCCGACTACGACAGCCACTTCCCGGCCGGCTACGAGGAAGGGCACACCTCGGGACTGCGGCTGCTGCGGGTCGCCGCACGGGTTAGGGCCGAGCACGGGCGGTCCGCCGTCGGCCCGTTCTACGAGGCCGTCAGCAGCGAGATCTTCGACGCTCCCGGTGCCGCCGAGCTGACCCCCGTCACCAGGGGCAGCCGCGCCTTCGTCGAGCCGCTGCTCGCTGCGGCGGGCCTGCCCGCCGGCCTGGCGGACGCCCTCGACGACACGCGGTGGGACGAGGAGATACGCGCCGAGGGCGACGAGGCACTGTCGCTGACCGGCCGGGACGTCGGCACGCCGATCATCCATTTCAGCCCGCCGGGCGGCACGGCGTTCTTCGGCCCGGTGATCAGCAGGCTGCCCGGTCCCGACGACGCCGTCCGGCTCTGGGACCATGTCACGGCCCTGGCCGACTTCCCTGGCTTCGCCGAGCTCAAGCGGAGCCTGCGCGAGCGGCCGCAGCTGCGCAGCTTCGGCGTGGACCCCGGCACGGCCGGAACGGAGGAAGACTGGCACGCAGGAAGCCGCAAGACAGCATCGTAGGCCCCGGTCAGTAACCGGGGCCACGGCCAGCGGCATGGTGACAATCACCGGAACGGCGGCCATGCCCGCCGCTGCAGCCAGACCGACCTCCCGCTGGCCCGGCCTCGAGGCGGCGAACGGCCGGGCGGCGAAGCCGCCGCTAGGGGTTTAGGCCCGCCGGAAATGCGCCACGGCATCGGAGTCCCAGACCAGACCGTTGCCAGGCCGATCTGGCGGCAGGACGCAGCCTTCAGCCACCTTCAGCGGCTGCTGGAGGATGGGGGCGGCCCAGTCCACGTATTCGATCCAGTGGGCCGTTGGCGTGGCGGCGAGAAGATGAGCGCTGACTTCGGGGTACAGGTGGGACGACATCTCGGTCCCGGCTGCGTCCGCCAGCGCGGCAGCGGCCAGCCAGCCGCTGACGCCGCCGATACGGTCTACGTCCGGCATCACGAGATTGCTGGCATTGTTCGCAAGCGCGGCGGACATGGCGCGCGGGCCAGTGAAATTCTCGCCGATCTGCACCGGGGTGCGCAGCTGGGCGGCCAGTTCAGCGCTGGTGGCGTAATCGTCGTGGCGAACCGGCTCCTCGATCCAGGCCAGGCCCTCGTCGTCGAGCTGGCGGCAGCGCTCGCGGGCGGCGTTGGCGCTCAGCGCCTGGTTGTAGTCGGACATCAGAGCAATGTCCGGTCCGATCGCCGCGCGCACCGCCCGGACGGCGGCCAGGTCGTCGTCCCCCGACGGGCGGCCGAGCCGCATCTTGACGGCCCGGAAACCCTCGGCGACCAGTTCCTGTGCCTCGGCGGCCGCGGCCCGCGGCTCCAGCAAACCGAGTCCGTTGCTGTTGTAGGCGGCCGTCGGCTGCATGGGGGCGCCGAGCATCCGGGCCAGCGGCAGCCTGGCGGCGATCGCCAGCGCATCCCAGCAGGCGACGTCGACGCCGGCCAGCACCGCCGAGACC
>NZ_JBARCR010000314.1:0-9081 GCF_049794275.1 Trebonia sp. | reverse complement strand
GGCGAGACACTGAAGATCCGGTCGCAGGCGGCTCCCGGTCGCGCGTTCCCGGTCAAGGTGACGTTGTTCGACCCCCCGGCTCGCCTGCGGTTCAGCGGGGGCATGCCACTGGGCTTGTTCCGCGGCGTGCGCACCTACGAGGTGTCCGGGGACGCGGACGGCCAGGTCGCATTCCGCATGCGCGAGGAGTACAGCGGTCCGCTGCTGCCGCTGATCTGGCGGTCGATGCCCGACCTGGGCCCGTCTTTCCAGCGCTTCGCGACCGGGCTCAAGCAGCGGATCGAGTCGGGCGGCTGACCGGGATGGCTGAGGCGGCGGCCTCCAGGGGCCCGGCTGAGGCGCGGGGCTTTGAGGCGCTGAGTGATACCAACCGGCGGGAGATCCTGCGCATTCTCAGCGGCGGGGACAAGCCGGTCGGGGAGATCGCCGACGCGATGACCATCAGTCGGCCTGCTGTCTCGCGCCATCTGCGCCTGCTGAAGGACGCCGGAATGGTCGCGGAGCGGGCTCAGGGGACGCGCCGGATCTACTGCCTGCAGGAACGCGGGATCGAGGCGGTCCGCGAATACCTGGATCACATCTGGGGCGAGGCGACCACGCGTTTCCGGCTGCTGGCCGAGAACACCGAGGCCGGCCCGAGCGAAAGCAAGGACACCAGGAAGACGCCGGGTTCATGACCGCGCCGCTGCGGATGTCGCTCGACGTGGAGTGCTCGGCCGAGCACGCGTTCACCGTCTGGACCTCAGGGATCGCCACCTGGTGGCCGGCGGACCACACCGTAACCGGACGCGACGACGTCACTGTCGTGATGCAGAGCGGAGTTGGCGGGCGGATCTACGAGCACACGCCCGACGGGGCTGAGCATGACTGGGGGGAGGTGACGGTCTGGAGCCCGCCTACCCGGCTGGCCTACCTATGGCACCTCCGGCGAGACCGCTCCGATGCGACCGAGGTCGAGATCCAGTTCACCGCCAACGACTCCGGCGGGACCCGGATCGAGATCGAGCACCGCGGCTGGGAACGGCTGGGCCGCGCAGCCGTGCAGTGGCGTGACCAGAACCGGGCCGGATGGCAGACCCTCCTTCCGCATTTCCAGGCAGCGATCGCCAGCACCGACGAAAGGAGTTCCTGATGCCAGCAGGTTCGAAAGGCGACCCATGGCAGCTCACCACGCCGCCCGGCACCTCCGCCTACTCCATGTACCGCGATGCGGACGCTGACCCGCCGGCCCTGGTCTGCCAGGTCGGATCCACCACGCTGAAGTACCACCTAAGTGCCATCGACGACCTGCACGCCTGGCTGAAAAGCCAGGGTGACTGGGTGCTGCTCGGCGCGGCGGACGAAAGCAAGCCGGCCGCGGACGGGACGGTCGAGGCATGGGGCCGGTCTCCCGGCAACCCGGTCGGCGGCTGGTACGGCCTGCGCAAGGGATACCGCGGCCGGTTCGGCATGTACCTCCCGCCGCTACTGGAAGCCCTCGGCCTGGCCGAGGTCACCCACGACTCCCGCAACAACAGGATGAGAGCCATGCCATGACACGTGCCGTCGTAGTTCGCTACCGCACCCGCCCGGACGCTGCCGACGACAACGAGCGGCTGATTAAAGCCGTGTTCGAGGAACTGGCGGCAGTGCGGCCCGCCGGAATCCGCTATTTCACGTTCCGCGCGAACGAGACCACCTTCGTGCATACGGCCGTCTTCGACTCCGACGCCAACCCGCTTGAGGACCTCCCTGCCTTTCAGGCGTTCACCTCGGGTCTGGCAGACCGTTGCGAGGAGCCGCCCGCGCCGACGGCCGGGCGCCTCGTGGGCAGCTACCCAGTTGCGCCTGATCCGGTTGCGGAAAGGGCTGGCTAGTCGTAGATCGCGGCCATCGCCTGGATGGTCCTGGCCGCCTGCTCGCGCAGCTCGGCGGGCTCCAGAATCTCGATGTCAGCGCCGAGGCGGAGGAAGTCGGCGAGCGCCAGGTCGGCCGATTCGATCGGCACGCGCGCGCACACCCAGCCGCCCGCATCGCCCGCATCGGCCACGCCGGCGGTCTCGACCGCGGTCACGGCCGCGGCACTGAGCAGATGACGCATGCGCCGGACACCGTTATCAGACAGCCGGATCACCGCGTGCCCGGTATGCAGCTGGCGGTGGAAGTCGGCCAGGTAGCCGTGCCAGTAGCTGGCGAGGTCGAATCCGGGTTCGGCGGTGAAGCCGCAGTCGCAGGGAGTGGCCGCGACGATCTGGTCGACCCGGTACGTGCGCATAGCCCCGTCGCACCTGGCTACGACGTACCAGGTGCCGGCCTTGAGTACCAGACCGTGCGGCTCCAGCCGCCGGGTTACCTCGGCTGGCTCCTTCCAACGCTGATAGGTGACCTGGATGACCTGGCGCTCCCAGACCGCGCTCGCCACGGCCGGCAGGTGGGGCACGTCCTCGGGGCGGCGATACCAGCCGGGCGCGTCCAGGTAGAAGCGCTCGGCTAGGCGGTCGGCGTTGCCGCGCAGCGGCGCAGGCAGCGCGGCCTGCAGCTTCAGCGTCGCGGCCGCCAGCACGCTGCCGAGGCCAAGCTCGGCCGCGGGGCCGGGCAGGCCGGACAGGAACAGCGCCTCGGCCTCGGCTGCGGTGAGCCCGGTCAGCCGGGTGCGATAGCCGCCGAGCAGCTGGTAGCCGCCGGCGTGCCCAGCGTCACCATACAGCGGGATGCCAGCGGCGCTGAGCGCCTCGACGTCACGGTAGATCGTGCGGACCGAAACCTCGAGCTCGCTGGCCAGCTGCTGCGCTGTCATCCGCCCGCGGTTCTGCAGCAGCAAGAGCAGGGACAGCAGCCGGCTGGCGCGCATGAGTCAAGTATCGCCCGGTCCACTGACAGTAGATGGCAGGGGAACCGTCCTACCGTGCCGCCACGGCATCTCGAGCCTGGTCACCGATCCTAAGGAAGGGCATGAACGACTTCGACTTCTTCACCGGCACCTGGGATATCGCCAACCGCTGGCGCACCGACTTTCTCGACTCCGGCAGCGAGTGGGAACAGTTCCCCGGGATCAGCCACGCGTCCCGGCACTTCGACGGCAACGCGAACTTCGACGAGATCGTCTTCCCGACGAAGGGATTCGCCGGGCTGACCCTCCGCTTGTATAACCCGGACACTGGCCAGTGGTCGCTGTACTGGGCCAGCAAGCGGACGGGCACGCTGTTCCCGCCGGTCGCAGGAGCGTTCAAGGACGGAGTCGGCGAGTTCTTCGGCGAGGACACCTACAACGACGTGCCCATACTCGCCCGGTTCCGGTGGACAGACATCACAGCCGGCTCAGCCCACTGGGAGCAGGCCTTCTCCACCGACGGCGGCGCGACCTGGCTCGACAACTGGTACATGGACGCAACCAGGCGACCCTAGATAACGTCCTCGATTGCCTGTGCCAGCAGTTGGTGGCCCGCAGGCGAGGGGTGGATGTTGCAGGCCTCTCCGCCGTGACCCGCGATCGGCGTCACCGCCGAGATGACGACCGCTAAACGGCTAGGTGAGTGTGAGGGGCCTTCGCTCAGCCTTCCCGGCGGTGCCGGTGCAGTTTCCGCAAATTGTGCGCGGCGCAGGCGAGCAGCCATTCGCTTTCGCATGCCGGTCCTGCCTGGCCGGGCAGCCGCCCGCCACGGGGCGGCGTGGGTGATTCCACCCCGGCCACGGCCGCGCGGCAAGAGGGGCGAAACGACCCCTGCCGCGGACCTGGCGGGGCGAGCGAACCTATGGCTGAGGGCCGGGAAACCGGCCAGTCCCTAGCAGATAGGACAAGGCAATGACCGCACAACTTACCCACGAGGGATCTCAGGCCAGCACGACAGAGCAGGCCACCCCGGCCGGCGGCGGGCGGCTCCGGGAAGCGTGCCATCGGATCCACCTCGCTCTTCACGACATGAACTACGGGGCCCGGCGGGCCGTCGAGGTCCAGGCGCCGTGGATCGTTGACGAGCAGTGGCACCGCAGGTAACGATCATGGGCATGGACTCGTTCACCGGCAAGCTCGCGGTGGTGACCGGCGGCGGCTCGGGCATCGGCCGCGAGCTTGTCCGCCAGCTGGCGGCGCAGGGCTGTTCGGTCGCGGCGTGCGACCTGAATCCCGACACCGTCGCGGTGACCGCGGCCACGGCGTGGGCAGCCGCCCCGCCCGGCGTCACGGTCACCGGTCATGCCTGTGACGTCTCCGACGAGGCGCAGGTCGTGCGATTCCGCGATGAGTTGCTCGAGCAGCACGCCAGCGATCACGTCGACCTGGTCTTCAGCAACGCGGGTATCGGCGGCGGCGAAAGCTTCATCAGCAGTCCCCGGGAGGTGTGGGAGCGCACGTTCGCCGTGGACTGGTGGGGCGTGTATTACTGCGCCCGCGTGTTCTTGCCGCTGCTGATCGCCAGCGGCGACGGCGTCCTGGTCAACACCAGCAGCGTGAACGGCTTCTGGGCGGCACTGGGCCCAGGCATTCCGAACTCGGCCTACAGTTCGGCCAAGTTCGCCGTGAAGGGCTTCACCGAGGCGCTCATGGTAGACCTGCGCGCCAACGCGCCGCAGGTCCGGATCGCCCTCGTGATGCCAGGGCACGTGGGCACCGACATCATCGCCAACAGCCTGCGGGCCCGTGGCTTTCCGGCACCGGAGGAGATGAGCGACGCCCAGGTGGAGGAGCTGATCCCCCGCGACACGCAGGCCGACCTGATCCGCGCCGGCGTGCTGGCCGAGGGCACGTCAGCCGATGAGCTGCGCCAGATGCTCAAGGAGGCGAACGCCGGCTTCCGGGACAAGGCGCCGGTCAGCGCGGCAGAGGCGGCGACCATGATCCTGGACGGAGTCAGGTCCGGGGCCTGGCGGATCCTCATCGGCGAGGACGCCAAGAAGATCGACAGCGCGGTGCGCGCCAAGCCCGAGGCCGCCTACGACGCCGAGATGTTCAGCACGCTAGCCTCGGAGCCGCCGGCAGGAACACCCTGAGCGGTAGCAGCCAGAGGCTGCCAGCGCGGGGGCGGCCCCGCGCGAGCTTCATCCCAGCCCGGCCCCACTGCACGTCATTGAGCGGCCCTCCACGAAATGGCGCCGGAACTTCGGCGGGAGGCTTCCTAGATAACATCCTCGATTGCCTGTGCCAGCAGTTGGTGGCCCGCAGGCGAGGGGTGGATGTTGCAGGTCCCGTCGGGAAGCTTGATGAGCAGGCCCGCCGCGCACGGTGAGCCGCCGAAGGCCGCGGACGGCCCTTCGAAGGCGGCGAAGCCGTCGGCGACCTTGCCGCCGAACTTCTCGGTGACCGACGCGATCGCCGAGTTGAGCGCCTCGGTGCCGGCGACCTGGGTGGGATCGCTGTAGCTGAGCGAGTAGTAGGTCAGCGCGACCAAGGGCCCGTGGTAGCGGGCGACGTCACGGATGAGGGTATAGATGACCGTCAGGTTTACCTCGATCTTCTTCAGCACGGCCTGGAGCTCGGCCGGGCTCGCGCAAGCGTCCGCCGTCGTTTCCTGGCAGAGGAACACGTCGTTGGCGCCGATGTTGATCGTCACCAGCCGGGTGTTGCGGTGCGTGGCTAGATACTTGAGGGCGTAAAGCATCTGGGTGCCCGCGTACTTCACGTGCAACGGGAAATCGGTGCGGTAGCCGACGGATGAGCCGGGGGCGTTCTCGCAGCCGTTGCTCTGCGCGCCGGGGATGTAGAAGCTGGCCGTGGTCTCGCCGGGACAGGAGGCATTAGCCACCGGAATGTGCAGCGCCTGGGCCACGTCCTCCGGGTAGCCGACGAAGGAGCTGGCGTCAAAGTAGTCCGGCGCCGGGACAGCGTTCGGCGGCACGTAGCCGAACGCCACCGAGTCCCCGAGGGCCAGGTAAGTGCCATGGCCGCCCGCCCCGTGGAGTGGCGCGGCAGCGGCAGGAAGAGCCGGGATCAAGCTCACCGCCGCCACCATGGCCGTCCCGGCCAGCCCGATACCGATCAATCGCCGAACACGGATCACCCGATCGCCCATCACGATTCCCCTTTACCGAACTGTTTCGTTAATTCAAGATCGGACGGGGCTAAGAGTCAACAGGTGTTAACAGGGTTAATGGCGGGCCCTATTGGTTACGGCGCGTTCCTGCGCGCCTCGCGGGGGTCGAAGCCGCCCCAGGGGTCGTAGTCGACCTCCAGCGGCTCCTGCGCCGGCCGCGCGTCCTCGGGGACGTGCTCCAGGTTCAGCCGGATGCGGTACCAGGCGGAGCTGCGGCCGCGCATCGCGTCGACCAGCACGTCAGCGGGGTGCAGGTGCGGCCAGACGCCAGAATGCCGGGCCTTCCACCGCTCCAGGCCCTCCATCGCCTCGGCCTTGGTCGCCGCGCGGGCAACCTCGATCAGCGGCTTGGTGGGCTGGCGCCGCCCGGTAGGGCTGGGCGTGCGGCGCTTGGATGGCTGCACCCGGGGCGCCTCGCCGCCCTGCTTCTCGTAGTGCGGCGGCCACGGCGCGTCCGGCAGGCCGGATGCCTCGTCGCGGGCCGCCTGCTCGAGCAGCGCCTCCAGCGAGCCGACGGCGGCGTCCATCCCGGCCCACGGGTCGCCCAGCTCAGCGAACCGGGCCGGCACCGTGTCGATCGTGAACGCCGACGGGTCGCACGACAGAACCTCGTCCCAGGCCAGCGGCATAGATACCCGCGCGTCCGGCAGTGGCCTGACGGAGTAGGCCGAGGCGACCGTGCGGTCCTTGGCGTTCTGGTTGTAGTCGACGAAGACGCCGTGCCGCTCTTCCTTCCACCACTTCGAGGTCGCGAGGTCCGGCGCCCGCCGCTCGATCTCACGGGCCACCGCCACGGCGGCCCGCCGCACGTCGGTGAACGACCAGCGCGGCTCGATCCGCGCGTAGATGTGCATGCCGCGCGACCCGGACGTCTTCGCCCATCCCGTCAGCCCGAAGTCGGCCAGCACGGATCGCGACACCAGCGCCACGGCGACGATCTGCGGCCACTCGATGCCGGGTACCGGGTCCAGGTCGACCCGCAGCTCGTCAGGGTGGTCGAGGTCCGCGGCGCGCACCGGGTGCGGGTTCAGGTCGATGCAGCCCAGGTTGACGACCCAGACCAGCCCCGCCGCGTCGCGGAGCACCACCTCGTCGGCCACCCGGCCCGACGGGAAGCTCAGCTGCGCGGTCTCGATCCAGTCCGGCCGCTTTTCCGGCGCGCGCTTCTGGAAGAACGGCTCGCTCTCCGCGCCGTTCACGAACCGCTTCAGCGCCATCGGCCGGCCGCCCGCCCCGCCCAGCGCCCCCTCGGCGACCGCCAGGTAGTACCGGACCAGGTCCAGCTTGGTGTGCCCGGTGCGAGGGAAGTACACCTTCTGCGGGTTGGAAACGGGCACCTCGCGGCCGGCCACCTCGATCACTGTCTTTGGCGACGCCATGAGAGTCAGCCCCGCCCGTTCGGAATAACTGATCCAGAACCCAGGATCGCGGAAAGCTGGAAGCTCACCGGTTCCTCTAGTTGCGCATAGGTGCACGATGAGGGCGAGCGATCCGGGCGCCAGCGGACGAACTGCGCCGTGTGCCGGAACCGCGGGCCTTCCATGTGGTCGTACCGGACCTCGAGCACCCGCTCCGGGCGCAGCGGGATGAACGAGAGGTCCTTACCGACGTTCCACCGGCTGTACTGCGAGCTGCGCGGCGTGCGGGTGCCTTCCGTCTCCTGGGCCCAGTTCCACGGGTGCTGGTCGAAGGTGGTCACCAGCGGCTCCAGCTCCGTGCGCAGCGCGCGCCGTTGCTCCATCGGCAACGCGCCGACGACCCCGACGTTGGCCAGCTGGCCGTCGTCGCGGTACAGCCCGAGCAGCAGCGACCCGATCGCGTCCGGCCCGCTCTTGTGCGGCCGGTAGCCGGCGACCACGCAGTCGGCGGTGCGCTCGTGCTTGACCTTCAGCATCACCCGCTTATCCGGTTCGTACGCAGCGTCCGGCGACTTCGCGATCAGCCCGTCCAGCCCGGCCCCTTCGAACTGGCTGAACCACTGGGTGGCGACGGACTTGTCCGTCGTCGCCGGGGTGAGGTGAACCGGGGACTTGACCGTGGCCAGCGCCTCTTCGAGGGCAGCGCGGCGCTCGGCGAAGGGGCGGCCGGTGTAGTCGGTGTCGCCGAGCGCGAGCAGGTCGAAGGCCACGAAGTGGGCCGGCGTCTGCGCGGCGAGCAGCTTGACCCGGCTGGCCGCGGGATGGATGCGCAGCTGCAGCGCCTCGAAGTCGAGCCGGCCGGTGGTGAAGTTAGGCACCACGATCTCTCCGTCGATGACGGACCTGGGCGGCAGCTCGGCCAGCACGGCTTCCGCCAGCTCAGGGAAGTAGCGGGTCATCGGCCGTTCGTTGCGGCTGCCGATCTCCACTTCCGGCCCGTCGCGGAAGACGATCGAGCGGAACCCGTCCCACTTGGGCTCGAACACGTAGTCCCCGTCGGGGATCGCGTCCACCGGCTTCGCCAGCATCGGCGCCACCGGCGGCATCACCGGAAGGTCCATGTCCCCCAGCTTCCATGATCGCGAGTGATGCTCGCGGAACAACAGTGCCCGTTACTGCTTACGATCATGCTTGACGTGGGCGCGGGTGGGAAATCAGCGGGTGATGTTCGGAAATCCGCGGCGCCGGACGACTCAGTAGCGTGGGCAGCGAAGAGGTCCCTGACGAGGACCCGGTGGCGGCCATCTACCACCGGGCGCTGCCGCACGTCTACGGGTACCTGCTGTCCCGCTGCGGGGACGTCAGCCTCGCCGAGGACCTGGCCGCGGAGACGTTCATGGCCGCGGTGGACGCGGCCGCCAAGCCGGACCCCTCGCGGATAACGGTCCCCTGGCTCATCGGCGTCGCCCGGCACAAGCTGGCGGACCACTGGCGGCGCAGCGCCAGGGAAGAGAGCATTCGTGCCGCGGCCATGGAAGCGCGGGCGGGCGCCGCGCTCGACGATCCGTGGGATGAGTGGCTGGATACCGAGGCCGCCTACACGGCGCTGCGCAGCCTGTCCGCACCCCAGCGGGCCGCGCTCACGCTTCGCTACCTCGACGGGCTTCCCGTCGCGGACGTGGCGGCGCACCTCGGCCGGAGCCTGCACGCCACTGAGA
>NZ_JBARCR010000313.1:0-2885 GCF_049794275.1 Trebonia sp. | reverse complement strand
CGCCCGCACTGCGCCCCGACAGGCTGGCCGGCGCGATGGTCTACTACGACGCGCAGGTGGACGACGCCCGGCACACGGTCACCGTGGCGCGGACCGCGGCGGCGCACGGCGCGATCGTGGTGACCAGGGCGAGCGCGACCTCGCTGCTGCGGTCGCCGGACGGGTCCGCGGTGATCGGCGCCCGGGTGCTTGACAAAGAAACCGACCGGTCGGTCGACATTCTGGCGGACCGGGTGGTGGTGTGCGCCGGGGTATGGACCGACCTGGTGCACTCGCTCGACGGGGTCCGGGCCGCTTACGAGGTGCGGATGTCCAAGGGTGTGCACCTGGTGATGCGCAAGTCCGCCATCGACGCGGACGCCGGCATGATCGTCCGCACCGAGAAGAGCGTGCTGTTCTTCATCCCGTGGGGCGAGCGGTGGATCGTCGGCACCACCGACACCGAGTGGTCCGGCGAGCGGGACGAGCCCACCGCCACCGGCGAGGACGTCGACTACATCCTTGCCGCGGCCAACCGGATCCTCGCCACGCCGCTCACCAGGGCGGATGTCATCGGCGTCTACGCCGGCCTGCGACCGCTCGTCGCGGCCGCCGCCGAGACCCCGACCACGAAACTGTCGCGGGAGCACGTGGTGGACGTGCCGCTGCCCGGGCTCGCGACGATCGCCGGCGGGAAGTTCACCACCTACCGGCTGATGGCCAGGGACGTGGTGGACGCCGCGGTGGAGGGCTTGCCGCGGCCGGCGCCGCCGTCGGTCACCGACCAGCTGCCGCTGCTCGGCGCGGACGGCTTCCCCGCGGTCCGCGCCGCGGCGCGGCGGCTGGCCGAGGACTACGGGCTGCCGCTCGCCGCCGTCCAGCACCTGATCAGCCGGTACGGGTCGCTGACCTGCGAGCTGCTCGACCTGATCGGCGCCAGCAGGTCGCTGGGCATGCCGCTGCTCGACGGCTACCCCTACCTGCGCGCCGAAGTCGCCTACGCGGTCACCCACGAGGGCGCGCTGCACGTCGACGACGTGCTCGCCCGCCGGATCAGGCTGCTGATCGAATCGCCGGACGCGGGCACCGCGGCGGCGCCCGAGGTCGCCGCCATCATGGGCGGCCTGCTCGGCTGGGGCCGCCGCCGCCGCGCGCTGGAGATCCGCAGGTACGCGGACTTCGCCGCCGCCAACTCCGAGGCCCTGCAATCCCCGGAGATCCTCCCGGAAGAGGCCACCCCAACCCCGGTCCCGGTCCCCGCGTAGCGCGGGAATCCCAGGAGCCCCGAGCGTCCCAGGAGCCCCGGGCGCCCGAACGCCCGGAACGTGGTCGATGTCGCATCGACTACCAAGAGTGTGGACGATGTCGCATCGACCACCAAAGCGGGCAGCGGTGCGGACCCAGAGGGTGGTCGATGGTCCATCGACCACCAAAGAGTGCGGTCGATGGTCCATCGACCGCCTTTGGCTGGGGCGGGGTGGCTGCTCGCAGAGCCGGAACACCAAGCCCGAACGTGGTCGATGTCGCCTCGACTACCAAAGAGTGTGGGCGATGTCACATCGACCACGTTGGGAGGGAGCGTTGGGAGGGAGCGTTGGAGGGGGCGTTGGGGGGTTCGGACGGGTGGGGGTGCCCGTCCGGGGCAGGCCGCGCCGTTACAACTTTTACAATCTGGTTACAAGAGATATATTCTCCATCTGGATAGTAGGAAGGCCGAGCGACCGGAGCGGAGTCCTGATGGGTCTCAATCCCTACATCGTCCTTGGCAGCGCCATCGTCGGGCTGCTGGTCGGGCTGACCGGAGCGGGCGGCGGCGCGCTGATGACGCCGATGCTCATCCTGCTCTTCAACGTCAAGCCCGCCGCGGCGATCTCCAGCGACCTTGTCGCCGCCGTGGTGATGCGGCCGGTGGGCTCCGCGGTGCATATACAGCGGGGCACCGTCAACTTCCGGCTGGTCGGCTGGATGTGTCTCGGCTCGGTGCCGATGGCGTTCCTCGGCGCGTACCTGCTGCACGTGCTCGGCGGCAGCTCCGCGTCGCAGCAGAACGTGGAGATCGCGCTCGGCGCGGCGCTGCTCGCCGGCACCGCCGCGATGGTACTGCGCTACTGGCTGGACCGGCGGTCGGGCCAGCAGCGCTCCGGGGCGATCGCGGCGATCCGGGTCCGCCCGCTGCCCACCGTGGCCATCGGCATTGTCGGCGGCCTGATCGTCGGCATGACCTCGGTCGGCTCTGGCTCGCTGATGATCGTCCTGCTGCTGTTCACCTACCCGATGCTCGCGGCGGGCCAGCTCGTCGGAACCGACCTGACGCAGGCGGTCCCGCTCACCGCCGCGGCGGCGCTGGGCGCGCTGGCGTTCGGCCACGTGGAGTTCGGGCTGACCGCCGCCGTGATCATCGGCAGCGTGCCCGCCGTGCTCATCGGTTCCCTGCTCTCGTCCCGGGCGCCGGACAAGTACATCCGGCCGATCATCACCTTCGTGATCTTCGCCTCCGGGCTGAAGTACGTCGGCATGGGCACGACGACCCTCGGCTGGACCTTGTGCGGCGTGCTGCTGGCCGGCGGGGCCTCCTGGCTGTGGCTCAATAGCAGGAAGACCAAGGCGGAACCCGCTCCCGACCGTGAGGTTGAGGTCCTTAGACAGTTAGCCGGCCGGCGTGGGGCGGAGTCATAGGGTCTAGGCGTGGATAGCCGGGATGAAGCGCCCCAGTATGCGTTGCCGTTGGTCGTGCGGGTCGAGCGGGATGCTCCGCCTGCCCGGACCGATGCGCTTGAGGGAGCGGCCCGCGCCGTGCTTTGGTTTCTCGATGATCCGCGGGTTACTGATCCTGACGGGGAGTGGGCTGGCGCGGTGCGGGCGTGGACCGATGGGCGGATCCGCAAGGTGGTCAGGCGGGCGCGGGG
>NZ_JBARCR010000312.1:0-2598 GCF_049794275.1 Trebonia sp. | reverse complement strand
GCCGGGCACTGCCCGCGACCCGGTTGGCCGAGCGGGCCACGCCGCGCAGCGCCCTGACCAGCCGGCGCGGGTCCGGCGCCTGTTCCTGCTCCGACAACTCGACGGCGACCTCGGCCGCCTGCCGGGCCGCATCCGTGTCCTGCACGTCCCCACTTTCCCAACTGGCCATATACGGCACCTACCCGGAGAAGCGACTTATGACCCAAGGTCCCAGGATCGCAGATGGCCGGGCGCGCACAGCGAGCACTCGGTCACAGGTTATTGGCATAAGCACTACTTGTATCAGACAGATCGCCTATAGTGACGCTCAGATCGATCGCAGCCTGATCCCGGGTCAACCAGGAGCGCACCTATGGCCGAGACGGCGCTGAACGAGACGCGGCAATACCCTCACCTCGCCGTCCCGCTCGCACCGCAGCCACCCGGACCGCGCGTTTCCGTCGCGGCGCGGGTCTCCGGGCCGATCCCCGCTCCGGCGCCCCCGCCCGAGGCACAGCTCGCCCGCATGTGGCTCGCCGCGCTCGCCGTCGCCGGGGACGAGCCGGCCGGCGCTGGCACCGACATTCCCATGGACATGCCGACCGCGCGGAGCTTTCTCACCAGGCAGTCGGCCGCGCTCGTTTCGATCCTGCTCGGCTCGCCGTTCCGGCCGCGGCAGGCCGCCGCCGTCGGGCATGCCCTCGTCAAGGCGGATTTCGTCGGTGCCGACGTGCTCGGGCGCAGCCTCCGGGTGCTGATCTTGCGGCTGCCCGCGCTGCTCGCCGCGGCGGCGCGGGCCGGCGCGACACGCGCCGGGGAAGAGGACATGGAACAGCGCGTCGCGGCCGTCACCGAGGCCCTCGCGAACGGTTACGTCCGCGCGCTGCGCGACCGGACCCTTGAGGAACAGGAGTCGATCAGGCGCGCCGAGCTTGACGCCCAGCGGATCATCAGCGACCAGCTCAGGCACCAGGCGCTGCACGACCCGCTCACCGGCCTGCCGAACCGCGCGGCCGCGTTCGACCGGCTGTCCGCGGCGCTCGAGACCGGCAGCAGCGGCCGGATCGGCCTGTGCTATCTGGACCTCGACGGCTTCAAGGCGGTCAACGACCGGTACGGCCATGACGCCGGCGACGAGCTGCTCGTGAACGTGGCCGACCGGATCGCCACCGCGGCGCGCGACGCCGACGCGCTCGCCGCGCGGATCGGCGGTGACGAGTTCATCGTGCTCGCCGACCCCTCGCCGGGCGAACGGGCCATGATCGCACTCGCCGCCGCCATCCTCGGCGAGCTGCGCAGGCCGATCTCGCTGCGCATCGGCTGGGTCGGCATCTCGGCGTGCGCCGGCGTCGTCGAGTGTGCCGCGGGATCGCCCGCGGCGGCGACCATGGTCGCCGATGCCGACGCCGCCCTGTACCTGGCTAAGTCTCGGGGGCCGGGGCGGTGGGCTGTGTTCGACTCCGCTCGTCAGCCGGGACTCCGATTCGCGCCGGGCCGCGGGTGGCCAGCACCGATCCGGCGAGGATAAGCGCGAACGCCACGCCGATGGCCGGCGTCAGCTGCTCGCCGAGGACTCCGGCGCCGAGTGCGACCGCCACCGCGGGGTTGAGGTACGTGACGACCGTGGCGCGGGCCGCGCCGACCTCCGCGATGAGCATGAAGTAGCCGACCAGTCCGGCCGCCGTGCACACCGCGCCGAGCGCTGCCAGCGAGGCGAGCACCCGCGCGGAGGGAACCGCGTGCGGCCAGGTGAGCACCGCCGCGGGCGTGTAAACGACGGCGGCGATGACCAGGCAGGTCGCGTTGGCCGCGATGCTCGGCACGCCAACCAGCTTGCGGTTGGCGATCATCGGTCCCGCGGCGTAACAGACCGCGGTGAGCAGCACCTCGGCGTCGGCCAGCAAGTCGCCGCGCCCGGCGTTGGGGGCGGCGAGCAGCGCCACGCCCCCGAACCCGAGCGCGAGCCCGGCGGCCCGGGCCCTGCTCAGCCGCTCGCGGCCGAAGAACCAGGCGAGCAGCGCCCCGATCGCGGGCACAGAGGCGATCAGCAGGCCGCTCGTCGAGCTGGACAGCCGGTGTTCCGCGGTGGACAGCAGCGCCCACGGCGCGATGATCTCTATGACCGCGTAGGCCAGAACCCACCGCCAGTAACGGCGCAGCAGCGCGCGCCCCTCGGGTCGCCAGGCGCCC
The DNA here is from genome assembly GCF_049794275.1 of Trebonia sp. Classification (NCBI taxonomy): domain Bacteria; kingdom Bacillati; phylum Actinomycetota; class Actinomycetes; order Streptosporangiales; family Treboniaceae; genus Trebonia; species Trebonia sp. The sequence continues at coordinate 429 of NZ_JBARCR010000312.1, read as the reverse complement.
TGCGCCAAGGCCACCGGCACCAGGATGAGGGCCCCGACCGTGACCCTCGTCCAGACGAGCACGGGCACCGACACCCCGCTGTCCGCGACCTTGATAAGCAGGTACGGGATGCCCCAGATGACACCCATCGCCGCGAACAAGAGCGCGCCACGCCTGCTCAACCGCCACCTGCCGTCCGCCGGAAAGTTTCCGACAAGGCCAAAGCGCCGGCCGCAGCGAATATTCCGGACTTAGCGGCCGGGGCAGGCGCCGAGCGGCCGAAGCTGCGCAAAGCTGACGACTTCGCACAGCGTCGGCATCCCGGTTACCCTGCGGAGGTGATCCCAGCTCAGGCCGACGCCGGCGCAGGCACCGCACCGGCATCCGCGCGCCAGGCGAGCCCGCCGCTGCGGTTGCGCTGGGCGCTCGCGACCGGGCTGGCCGGAGGCC
>NZ_JBARCR010000311.1:0-7293 GCF_049794275.1 Trebonia sp. | reverse complement strand
GCCGATACCGCTGGTGGCTCCGGTGATCAGGGCGACAGTTCCGGTCAGGTCGGTGCTCATGGTAACTGCTCTCCTCGTGTTTCGATGTGTGCGCTTCAATAGGTGCTTGGCGGCGGCCGCCTTGCTGCTCGAGGTCCTACTTCTTGAGGCGCCGGCTTCCGCCGTGCCAGTCCTCCTGGATGCCGGTCTCGCCAGGGCTAACGCCAAAGCTGCGCAGCTGGGGTCGTTCTCGAAGGCTGCGCTTGAGCTCGGCGAAGCCGGGGAATGAGGCGAGCCCGACAACGTGGTCCCACAGCTGGACCGCTTCCTGGTCGCTGGGCAGCCGGCTGATGACCGGCCCGAAAAACGCGGTTCCGTGGGGCGGCCCGAAGTGGATGACCGGGGTTCCGACGTCCTTCCCGGCCAGCGCGAGCGCCTCGTCGGTTTCCGCCCGCAGTACCCCGTCCCAGCTGGGGTCATCCAGGGCGCCGGCGAGCCCGTCGGGCAACCCGGCCCGTTCCAGGAGGGGCTGGACGAACTCGCGACTTCCCCGTTGTTCCGGTCGCAGCGCAGCCGCGGCGGCGGAGTCGAACGCCTGGGTGCCGATCGCCTCGTAGAGGGGTCCGACAGCCTGGCGACCGTGCTCGGTGCGGGTCCGGGCGGCCACCCGCAGCAGCCGCAGCCCAGCGGTGTGGCCGGCCTCGTAGCCCGCCGGGAAGTGACCGTCGTAGTCGACGCCAGCGTTGAGCATGCGCAGGGAAATGAACCGCCAGTCCACGGTGTAGTCGCGCTGCGCGGCGACCTGCCGGACCCATTTGCTCGTCATCCAGGCGAACGGGCACAGCGGGTCGAAGTAGAAGTTGATGTCGGCGTGGTTCATGCTGTCGGTTTCCATGGCTATGAGGACGACGTGGCGGCGTGCTCGCGCAGGTACCGGACCAGGCCGGTGATGTCCTCGGGCACTAGGCGGCCGATGGCGCCGCTGGATTACACGCTTACGATCACCTTGCCCTGCGGGTCTAGCACGAAGCCGGTGGACTGCAGGTAGAGCGGGTCTTCGTTGACGAACGCGCCGGTCAGCCTGGCGATAGCGCGGGCGTCGGCGCTGTGTCCCAGCGGGAAGGTGAGGCCGTGCCTGGCGGTGAAGTCCGCGGTGGTCTTCTCGTCGTCGACCCAGAGCGCGGCCACCCGGACGCCGACCTGGGCCAGGGAATCACCGGCTCGCTGGAACGCGCGCAGCTGGGCGGTGCAGTAGGGGCACCACGCTCCGCGGTTGAACAGCACGACCCCGAACTCCCCGGCGAACGAGTCGGGAACCTGGATGGCCTGCGCGCCGGGAATATTGAGGGTCAGCTGGGGGAACGTGTCCCCCGGGTGCAGCAGGGGCATGGCCTGCCTCCTTTTAGGTGTCGTCGCGTGAATCGGTTAGGTGTCGTCGCGTGAATCGGTCCGTACTGTTAGTGCGCCCTGCGGCCGCGGTCTTACCCCGGCGCCGCGATGGTGGCGATCACTTGAAGAAATGGGTTCGGGCGCGGGGCAGCCGCACACCATCCACGTCGATGTCGATCTTCTCGTTGTAGAAGGCGACCAGGCCCGCGATGGGCGCCAGCTGGCGGGTGGGAAAGTCATAGGCCCAGGCGAGATCCTGGTGGCCACCCCGCACTTCGTCACCGGTACGCACCGACCAGTAGGCGCTGGTGACGCCCTTGTACGGGCAGGCCGTCCGGGTGGTGGTCGGCACGAGATGACTGAAGTCGACATCGGTGCGATCGAAGTAATACCGGGTCGGCAGGCCCGTCTCGAACACCAGCACTGGCGTGGTGCTCTCGGCCAGCGTGATTCCCTCCAGTGAGGCCCGGACGTGCCGGTGCGAGCGAAGTGCGTCGACGCGGACGTAAGGGTTGCGGGGATGGACGAAGACCTGCTCGTCCTCCTCATACCAGGCATCCAGCGCGTCCCAGTCGAAACGGGCCGTGTCAGCCACCCCGTCGATCGCTTCGTCACCGAAGACGCGCGCGGCGCCCGGGCGATCCACACCGCCAGCCCGCAAGCCGTGACGGCGTGCCGTCCCCTGGCGGAGCCGCTGCTCGTGGTGCTCGTCCAGGAGGAAACGCTCGTCGACGTCCTCGACCGGGATGTAGTACTGCGGGTAATACGCCCATTCCCAGACGTACCGCGCCCGTGTGCTGTCGAAGACCAGCTCGCCGCCCAGCGTTCCCCGCACTCGCCGCGGGGCGGGTTCGACATGATCGATCTCCGTGATCATCTGCGGATAATCACGATCGGCTGTCACATCAGATACGGCCATCGTGGCTCCCTCCATAATTCGGTAATTGAACCCGGTACAAGGTGAGCGTCACTGGCCGCGGCCTTCTTACCCCCAGTCAGCCAGCGGACTGCCGTACCGAAGACCCCGCGCGCACGTTCAGGCCGCAGCACTGTCAGCAGCAGCAGGTCGCCGCCGAAAGCGGCATGCCAGTCCGGGCCGAGCAGTTCCAGGTAGCTGTCGAGCCGGGCTGCAATCACGCTGCGGCGCTTGACCAGGCTGCCGCGCAGGGTAACGGCCCGGCGCAGCGGGTCCGCGGGCCCCAGGCCCTCGGCCGGGCGCAGCCCGTCAGGGTGCAGCAGCGGCAACGGGCCAGCAGCCGACTCTCCGTTCGACTCCGTCCGACCGTCTCAGACGTCTAGAACCCGCATGGCATGCAGAAGGTCAGGGGTTCGAATCTCCTTAGCTAAAGGCCCTTAGCTCCACCATTTTTCAGATTCCTGTTCGATGAAAAGTACCAAACTATTGGTTTTAGGTCATGGCCTGTTTGCATGCAGAAGGCCGGGGCTCGGCCCTAAATGTCCTCCCTATTGCCGGGTACATGTTGGCCGTCGGCTATCTGGTGCGGCCATCCCCGCCGGGATGCCCGGTCTACGGTCGTTGGCGGATAGCGTGTCACCGTGGCTGAGATCCCGGCGGCGGTTGAGGCTGAGCTGGCACGGCTTCGGGCGGAGAACGCCCGGCTGCTGCGGCTGCTGAAGATGACTCCGGAGCAGGCGGCTCCGTCGGCTCCTGGGCAGGCCGGGTTCTTCGAGGCACCTCCCGGGCTGGTAGACGACGGGTCGCCTCCGGAGGTGAAGGTGGCGTTCTTCGGTGCGCTGTTCGCTGCCCGCACCGACGTGTACGCCATCCGGTATGACAATCCGCGTACCGGGAGGGGCGGCTGGGTGCCTGCGGTCCGCGGCGGCTGGCGCAAAGGCATGAAGCATGAGGATGCCGATTTCCTGCCGTTGACGCCAGCCGTGCTCGCCGCGCATCTGAAAGGCGAGGTGCACATCGGGCTGTACCCGCTGCTGGTTGGTGACCGGTGCTGGTGGCTGGCCGCTGACTTCGACGGGCCGGACGGGCTGGCCGACGCGCTGATGTACGTCAAGGCCGCGCGGGCGCTGCAGGTCCCGGTCGCCCTGGAGGTATCAAGGTCCGGGATCGGCGCGCATGCGTGGGCGTTCTTCACGTCGCCGGTTCCGGCCGAGATAGCACGGCGCCTGGGCACCGGCTTGCTGCGCGAGGCTATGGCGATGCGGGGCCGGATGAAGCTGGACAGTTACGACCGGCTGTTCCCGTCCCAGGACCTGCTCCCGGTCGGCGGCATCGGGAACCTGATCGCTGCGCCGCTGTTCAGGCCGGCCCGCCGCAACGGCGCGACCGTGTTTTTGAATCTAGAGGACCTCGAACCGCACAAGGACCAGTGGCGGTACCTATCGACCCTCGGGCGGATGACACCGCAGGAAGTCAAGCGTGCCGCTGACCGGGCCGGCCGGGTCGCGGTCGCCGGGGACGTGACCAGACTTGGCGCCCCGTTCTCATCGCAGATACGGCCTTCGGTGGCACCGGTCCTGCATGTCCGGCTCGGCGCGGGCATCCGGGTCGGGCAGGCTGAACTCACCCCGGCCCTGGGATCGACGCTGCGGCACGCGGCATCGATGCATAACCCGGAGTTCTACGAACGGCAGCGGATGCGCGCCTCCACGTACAACACTCCGCGGTTTCTTTACAGCTTTGACGAGACCATCGACGGCAGCCTGGTCCTGCCGCGCGGCATGCTCGGCACCATCGCCTCGCTCGCCGAACAGGCGGGCAGCCGTGTAGAGATAACTGATGAACGGGCGGCCGGCACGCCGCAACAGTTCACGTTCAACGCGACGCTGACTGCAGCGCAGCGAGCGGCCGTCGCCGAACTGACCCGGCACGACCTCGGTATGCTCGTCGCGCCGCCCGGGTCGGGTAAGACGGTCATTGCCTGCGCTGTCATCGCGGCCCATCAGACATCCACGCTTGTCTTGGTTGACCGCAAAGCGCTGGCTGACCAGTGGCGCAGCCGCGTCAGTGAGTTCCTCGGCGTGAAGGCCGGGCAGCTTGGCGGCGGCCGCGCCAAACTCCGCGGAACCATTGACATCCTCACCTTGCAGACTCTCGCCCGCCACGACGACGTTGCCAAGCTCGCCGCCGGCTACGGACTGATCGTCGCCGATGAATGCCATCATGTTCCAGCAGCTGCGTTCGAGCATGCGGTCAAGCAGGTCCCGGCGCGCCGCTGGCTCGGGCTGACCGCCACCCCGTACCGGCGCGACAAGCTCGATGACCTGATCGCCATGCAAACCGGGCCGGTCCGGCACACCATCACCGGACCTCGCGAGCCTGCCGCCGAGATACCGGTGCTGCCGGGCAGTACGCCGGGCGGCCGACCGACACCGGTGCTGCACCTGCACGCCACGTCGTACTGCTACGCGGGGGATGCCGATCCCTCCGTGCCAGGCGGGATGACGATGATCTACCGCGACCTGATGGCCAGTGAGGCACGCACCCGCCAGGTCATCACGGACGTAGCCGCTGCGCTTGCGATGGGCAGGAACTGCCTCGTCCTCACCAGCTGGATCGCGCACCTGCAGAAGCTGGCGGACGGACTGCGGGCTGCGGGCCACGATCCCGTCATCCTGCGCGGCGGCATGGGCGCCAAAGACCGTGCCGCGGCGCTCGCCCGGCTGCAGCCGCAACCCGGCGGCCCGCCACTGCTCGCCGTCGCCACTGGTCCCTATGCCGGCGAGGGCTTCGACTGTCCGCCGTTGGACACGCTCTTTCTTGCCGCACCGGTCTCATATAAGGGAAAGCTCGTCCAGTACGCCGGACGCATCATGCGGTCGTACGACGGCAAGACCACCGCCGAAGTCCACGACTACGTCGACGAACAAACCCGGGTGCTTGCCTCATCTCTCGCCAAGCGCGCACCTGGCTACGTCAGCCTGGGCTTCCCCGACCCTCGCCGAGTGCCCTACACACCCAGCGCCAACTTAGCAAGCATCGCATGACCGAGCCGGGTGGTAGGCACTCACGCCGATGACCAGCAGTGGTTGGAGGCAGCCCAGGCGCAGCAGTTCGGATTGCAGCCGCCCAACTTGGCGCGGACTCGGCGAGTCGGGTGAGCTAACTTCGCGCACACGCGGCGAGCAGGAGCTCGGCCAAGAGTTCGAGATCATCTAGGGTGAGGTCCGTGCCGCCCGCATCATGAATCCACCGCAGTGCCTCACGGCGGCGATCTACCAGCCAGAGATCGACATGCAGTGCGATGTCTGCGGCGGTCAACGCGTCGCAGTTGCCCAGTTGAGCCAGTGCCATGGGTCGTATTTGCTCGTCGAAGATGAGCCGGGCGATGTCTTGCAGGTCGGTGCCCTGTTTGGCGGACGCACGGTTCATGATGGCTTGCAGCTTCATGGCGACGAGGGGGCCCGGTTCGGCGACCAGCGCACTGACCTCGACGTGTGCTCCGCTCAGGGGCGCCACTTCGATGGTGACTTCGGTGGCGCTGTCGTTGGCCCAGGCGTGGGCGAAGGCGTGCAGGCGGTCACCCGGATCGTCGCTCGGCTGGTCGATCTCGATCTGCCGGACCTCGAGCACGTCGACCTTGACTTGGCCGTACGCCGTAGGAAGCAGTACCGAAGTCGGCTCGACAGGCTCAGCTCCTCGTGCGGCGCGGAGCACCTGAAGCTGCGGCACTTCACCGAGCAGCCGGTCCACGACATCGAGATCGGTGGTGGCGCGGTAAGGATTGGAGAGGCGGCACACCACGGCCAGCCCGCCGACCACCACCGGTGGCCGGCCGATCAGGGTGCGAACTTCTTCAACGCCTTGGACGACCGCAGCCATTGCGTCACCGATCAACGTCACGCGCTTACCAGACACGGGCCCACCTGTCCGGAGGCGTCCAGACACTGAGGACCTCTCGTCCGCGCCCCGCGTCCTGGGCTAGGTCCAGCGCGACGAAGACAGGGTGGGCGAGCGGCCATTCAAAGGGGTTGGTGGCCAGGTCGACTCGGTGGCTGCACGCTGCGGGCACAGGGGCGACCCGAACCGCGCAGCGCGCTTGCAGCCGCGACGAGGCAGAGCCTAGAAGTGTGGTCGATCGCCGCACAATCGCCAGGTCGGGCACGTAGAAGTCGAGGAGCTGCTCGGTACGTACTGCCAGCGGCGCGCCATACACTACAGCGGCAGCCGAGTCAGTGAGTGCCCACCCAATCGTGTTCTCCGCGTCGTCGAGTCCGAGCCGCAGGGGCTTGGCGATCGTGGCATCGTCGCCGGGCACAGGCAATCGGGCGAGATAGATGCGGGCGACACGCCAGCGGTCGGCAACCTCCCAGAACAGCTGCGTCCCCTCAACGCGATGCCCATCGTCGACTAGGCCGGCACGGCGAAGTGCGGCCAGCACCTCGGAGACCGTACTCGCCGACCTCCCGAGCCTTCGCGCCAGCTCGCGTACCGATACGCCAGCGGCCGGTTCCATTAGGAGAGCGGTGGCCACTTCCAAGCCTGCATTGCCACTCAGAGCATGCGTACGCTCAACTCGCCCGGAGACCGGCTCCACATCGGCGTCAATCACGACGTTGGACGACCGCAACGCGAGGTGACCGCGCAAGTCGTAGTATCCGGCACGGTGCTCGATGAGCAGCCTGCGCGCTGTCTCGGTCACGCGGTCGCCCACCACCATCAGCACCGAGTCGGGGCGGAGCGGCATTTCGATGAGTAGCCGCCGGGCAACCTCGTCGGTCACCAATGCGCGATGCTTGACCTGCACCCGGGTCTCGCCGGGTTCGATCACCAAGTCGATCCCGCGGTCGGGCGCGCGGACGGCCTGCCGAGCCTGAACCCCCAGCTGCGCCAGAGCATCGATAAGTAGGGCCTCAGTGTCCACAGTAACCAGGATGCCAGACCGTTCGGCGTTCGGTCAATACCGAACACCGAACGGTCCTCAGCGGTCCGGTGAGCCAGGACCAAAC
>NZ_JBARCR010000310.1:0-2307 GCF_049794275.1 Trebonia sp. | reverse complement strand
CTCGGACGTGCACCGGGCCCTGGAACCTGCCCACGTATCACTCCGGTCCGGCCGGATGCTCCGATGGCGTCCTTGGCCGGCGGATGGGAAGGCGGACCCGCAGCACCGTTTCGCCCGGACGGGAGTCGATGCTGATTGTGCCGCCGTGCCGCTCCACGACAATGCGCTGCGCGATGTCGAGCCCGAGACCCACGCCCTGGCCGGCGTCCTTGGTCGTGAAGAAGGCCTCGAACGCACGGTCTGCCACCTGCCGCGACATGCCCCGGCCGGTATCGGCGACCTCGACGACGACGAGGCCTTCCTCAGCCCGCGTCGTAAGCTTTAGCGTGCCCGGCCCGGCCATCGCGTCCACGGCGTTATCGACGAGGTTGGTCCACACCTGGTTCAGCTCGGCGGGGTAGGCCTCGATCTGGGGGACGTCCGGACCGTAGTCGCGCATCACCGTGATCCGGTCGCGCAGCCGCTGGCCGAGCATCACCAGCGTGCTCTCGAGGCCTTCGGTCACGTCGACGCGCTGCAGCGACGCCCGGTCCATCTGCGAGTAGGACTTGACCGTGGCGACGAGCTCGGAGATGCGCCGGGCCGACTCTTTGATCTCCGACAGCAGCGCGGTGGCGGTCAAGGCGCTCGCCACCCACTCCAGGCCTGGCTGCAGCGCCGGTCCGGGCAGCGCGGCCGCCGCTCGCTCGCACCAGGCGCGATCCGCTCCGGCGGTGGCCAGCGGCGGGGCGATCATCCACTCGTCGGCCACGCCGTGCTGGGCCAGCCACTGCGACAGGGCGTCCTCGCGGTCGGCCAGGGCCAGCAGATCATGCATCGCCGCTGCGGGCTCGATCTCGCCGCGCAGGGTATCGAGCGCGATGAACTGCCGGGCCGAGATCTCTTCTCGCGCAAGCCTGCCAAGACTAGAGAGCAGCGTCTGGCATGCGGTCTCCAGGTCGTCCACCGACCGAGTCGCGGCCGCCGCCGGGTTGTTGATCTCGTGGGCGAGGCCGGCCGCGAGCTTGCCCAGGGTGACCAGGAACTCGCGCTGCCGCGCGGCCGACTCGATGGAACGCGCGGTCTGGTAAAGCCCCGCGATGAGGTGGCCGCCGAACGGGAAGAACGCGCTGACCCACTCACGCAGCACGCCGGCCGGCACCCGGAGGAGCCGGCTGAGGGCCGACGCCCGGGCGGTGGCCAGGTAGACGCCGTGCTCGTCCCAGGCGCGGAAACCGCCCGCCCACCGGCCCGGGACGTGCATCTTCCCGACCACGGCGTCCTCGCCGCCAACGCGCCGTACCAGGTCGATGGCACCATCGATGAGCACCCACCAGAAGTCCGCGTGCTCACCCTCGCGGAACGGCTCGGTCCCTGGCTCGACGCGGACCACGGTACTGCCCGCGACCAGATCCGCGAGCTGATCGTCGGTCAGGCCATCAAAGAGGCTGAGAGCGCGGATCTCGTCGATGCCGTCCATACACTCCCTCCCCGTCACCAGTGTAATCAGCGCGGGCCTGGCCGCCAGGGATCTCAGCCGTGCGTTGCCGGTGTGCTGTGCCCGGCACCGGACTGGTTCTGGCTCATGGGCTTCCCTTCCGGTGATGTGGCCGAGTACCGGTTCGGACTCCCCTTTCACAGGCACGGTGCCCTGACTGTCAGGTGGCGAACGCGGACAGACACGCTGGTGCGGCGGCGAAGGGATGCGGCTGCATTGCATGGAGATACCCAAGCCGACGGTCCCGCAGACCGCTCCCATACGTTCGTGACCAGGCGCTGCCATTCGGGCTGCTGAACTTCGGCGCGCATTCGCCAGAAGATAGCGACGATGCGACAGAACATTCCGTTCAGGCGCAGCCCAGCCGGACCCTCGAAGGCTGCGGGATGCCGCGCCGAACGGCGGATATTTTGCGCTGCCTGTCGCCGGTCGCGTCAGGCAGCCGACTGAACCTCAGAGATCGCAGCCCGATGTCCGAGGGACGTGCCCGTCTGCGTGCCGTTGAGCGCGGCCAGGTAAGCGCGTACCCGCTGGGCCCGTGGCTGCCCCACATGCAGCCGGGCGCGGATCGCGCGCACCGACGGCACGCGCTCGACCGCGAATGCCTGCGCAGCCCGCACCTGCAGCGGACCGGTATCCGGCATGCACCCAGGCTGCCCGCCCAGGGCCGTGTCGGTTCCCGACAGCCGGGCAGAGCGGATGATCATCGTGAGCAGCTCGTAGGAGCCGACCGGCGCGACCGCCGGCCACGCGGCCACCGCCGCACCCGTCAGGCCGTGCCCGAGACCGTGAGCGACGTTCGCCCCCAGCGTCGCTGTGATGCCCAGCCC
>NZ_JBARCR010000309.1:0-3735 GCF_049794275.1 Trebonia sp. | reverse complement strand
GCGGCGGACAGCCCGCTGAACACCTCAGGGAAGGCCGACGCGCGCGCCGAGATGATCCCGGCGCCGCCCGCGCGCAGCGTCGCGGCGAGGTCGGTGTCGTCCCCGGAGAAGATCCGCAGCCCGGGACGCGCGGCCGCGCATTCGGCCACGTTGCGCGCGGCCACACCAGAAAATTTGGCACCAGCCAAACCCACCGCGTCGGCCAATTCACAGAATTGCTGCGGGGCAACAGTAAGCCCCGTACGTTCGGGGAAAATGTAAGCGTAAAGCCCCGGTTCCGGAGCCGCTTCCCGGATTCGCAGGTAATACTCCGTCACTTCGGCGGGCGATGCCGCGAGGTAATACGGCGTAATCGCCGCGATCCTGCTGGCGCCGAGCAGCGACGCCTCGCGGGCCAGCCGCACCGCCCGGTAGGCGTCCGGCGCGCCGATGTGCGCGATGATCCGGTCCGGGCCAAGGACGTCGATGGCGGTATCGATGAGGACCAGCCGCTCGTCCTCGTCCAGGGCGGGGAACTCGCCGGTGGTGCCGGCCACCAGCAGTCCGTCGGCCCGGTCGGCGAGGAACTCGTACAGGCGGCGCGCGCAGGCGAGGTCGACCGAGCCGTCGGCGGCGAACGGGGTGGGGACCGCGGCGAGGACTACATCAGCCACGAGGGAAACCTCCGGGAAAACGTCAGCGGGGCTCGGCTTTCGGGGACTGGGCCTTGAAGTAGGCGGTCGAGGCGGGACGCCAGAGATAGAAGACCGTCGCCGCCCCGATCACCCACAAGGCCAGGATCAGGATCAGCGACACGATCAGGGTCGCGGTGACCGTCACGCCGCCGTGCAGCTCACCGATCACGCTGTAGGTGTACAGCGACCAGAGGGCGAAGAACGCCGACGCGGTGATCCGCGCCCAGCGGCGGCCCGCCTCGTTCATCCGCGCCATCCACAGCCACAGGCCGATCGAGACCAGCCCGATGACGATCGTGTAGACGATAAGGCCGGTGGCGGTGCTGCTGATCTGGCTCGCCGTGATCTGGTGGTCCGCAAGCTTCTGCGCGTTCGCGGTCATCATGTTGTGCTTCAGGCTGAAGGAGCCGATCACCGTGAAGATCAGCGACAGCGTGCTCACGACGGCGCCCGCCTGCATGAGCCGGGCCGCCCGGTGGACCGGGGCCGGGGGAGCCTGGGGCCCCGCCAGCTCAGCGGGCCCTGTCCGGCCCGGCTTGGCCGGTTGCTTCTTATCGCTGGCGGTGAATGACTTGAACATGTCCTGCCCTAACCGTGCCTAACGTGACGCGCCGACTGTCGAAGCATAGTTGCTGGCCGAGGCAAAGCCACGCCCGGGCGGGTTGCCCTATTCTGTCCGACTTCTCCAGTATTCGCGGAAACTCGTGTCAGCGCACCGAAGGCGATATCATTCGGGGGTCATCGCGCGTGCAAGAGCCAAATGCGCGTGCGGACGTTGCGTGCAACGGTTTGCCAGGTGGTGAGAAAGTGCAGGTAGGGGGGGAGCACCGGCCCATCCTTGGGCATGGAAGGGGTCGCGTTGAGCCTTAGCCCAACCGGGGGAGCCGCCCCGGCTGGCGGCCCAACAGTGCTGCGCATCTTGCTTGGCGCACAACTTCGGCGGCTGCGGGACGCCGCCGGCATCTCCCGCGAAGACGCGGGCTATCACATCCGTGCCTCCGGTTCCAAGATCAGCCGGATGGAGCTCGGCCGGGTGTCGTTCAAGGAGCGGGACGTCACCGACCTGCTCGAGTTCTACGGCGTGCGGGACCCCGAGGAGCGCGAGAAGCTGGTCCAGCTGACGCGCGAAGCGAACCAGACCCCCTGGTGGCAGAAGTACCAGGAAGCCGTGCCCGACTGGTTTCAGGTCTTCGTGGGGCTCGAGGAAGCCGCCCAGCTCATCCGTGAGTACGAGGTTCAGTTCGTGCCCGGCCTGCTGCAGACGGAGGATTACGCGCGGGCGGTCGTGCTGCAGGGCACGCCAGGCCTGGACCCTGAGGAGGTCGAGCGGCGCGTCGCGCTGCGGATGGGGCGGCAGCAGGTGCTCAAGAAGGAGAACCCGCCGCGGCTGTGGGCGATCGTGGACGAGGCCGCGCTGCGCCGCCCGATGGGCGGCAGGGACGTGCTCGTCGCGCAGATCGAGCGGCTGATGGACGCGGTCAGCGAGCCGAACGTGACATTGCAGGTCATGCCGTTCAGGTACGGTGGTCACGCGGCCGAGGGGGGAGCGTTCATGCTGATGCGGTTCCCCGAGGCCGACCTGCCGGACATGGTCTACATGGAGTACCTCACGGGCGCGCTCTACCTCGACAAGCCGGACGAGGTGGAGCGCTACGCCGCTGTCATGGAGCGCCTGTCGGTGGCGGGCACCTCGCCCGACCGGACCAGGGAGATCCTGGGCTCGATGCTGAAGGAGATCTGACGTTCTGTGGCCGACAACGCGGTCTACAACGGGATGCCAGCCGGTGAGCTGGGCGAGCTCGACTGGCGGCTGGCCGTCGGCCGGGGCGGGCAGGCGGGCTCCGGCGTGGAGCTCGCGAAGCTGCCCGGCGGGCAGATCGCGGTGCGGAACTCCGCGGACCCGGACGGCCCGGCGCTGATTTACACGCGGGCCGAGATCGAGGCGCTGATCGGCGGCGCGCAGGACGGGGACTTCGACGCACTCCTCTCCTGACGAGGCTCTCTCCGAGGTTCCGCCTGAAAATTCTTCATCCGGAACGGACCGTCGGCTTCTGCGGTGGGAAATCATTGCTGTCTTCGCGGTGTCGCTCGGGGCCAGCGGTGTCTCCGCGCTCGTCTCGTACATCGGCTCGCTGACCGCCCATCAGTCGCTTGGCTCGCAGAGCGTGATACTCAACGGCTCGCGGGCGCCGGGCCGGCCGCTGCTCGACCTGTTCCTGCAGCTGGTGGCGATCGCGTCGGCCGCGGCGCCGGTGCTGCTGGTCTTCTACCTGCTGGCGCGCGACGGTGAGGGCCCGTCCGCGATCGGCGTGGACTTCTCCCAGCCGTGGCGCGACCTGCGGCGCGGCGCCGCGCTCGCGGCGGTGATCGGCGGCGCCGGGCTCGGCCTCTACCTGATCGCGTACAAGTCGGGCGTCGCGCTGAACGTCGTCGCCGAGAGCCTGCCCGACATCTGGTGGCGGATCCCGGTGCTGCTGCTGTCCGCCCTGCAGAACGGGCTGCTCGAAGAGGTCCTGGTCACCGGGTACCTGCTGACCCGGCTGAAGAAGCTCGGCGTGGGGTCATGGCAGGCGGTCGCGATCAGCGCGACGCTGCGCGGCTCCTACCACCTGTATCAGGGGCTGGGCGGGTTCCTCGGCAACGCGGCGATGGGGGTGATCTTCGCGGTGCTGTTCCTGCGCTGGAAACGGGCGACCCCGATGATCATCGCGCACACGCTGATCGACGCGGTGGCCTTCGTGGGCTACGCGGTGCTGGCCGGCCACGTTTCCTGGCTGCCCTGACGTCGTCCGCCGGCCCTAGGCGTTCCCGGTGACCAGGGCGGCGAGGGCGGCAGCGGACGGCATCGAATCCCCGGACCGCCACGCCACGTGCAGGTCGGGGCGGACCAGGATCAGCCGGTGCCCGGGATAGACGGCCTGCGCCGCGGCCGAGGTGACCTCGACCAGGTCCAGTGGTGCCCCCAGCCGGCCGAACTCGGCGGCCAGCTCCCGCGCGAACCCCACCGCGGCCCGGTCGCTGGGTGCGCCAGGAGCGCCGGGAGCGCCGGACCGTCCCTGGT
>NZ_JBARCR010000308.1:0-2753 GCF_049794275.1 Trebonia sp. | reverse complement strand
GCCTTCTTGCCGTGGCCGATGGCGACCGTGACGGTCCGCTCCGCGGGCACCATGTCGCCGCCGGCGAAGATCCCCTGGTGCCCGGTCATCAGGTCCGCGCCAACATCGACGGTCCCGCCGGAGAACGTCACGCCGGGCACGCCGTCGAGCACGGCCAAGTCGGCGTCCTGGCCGAGCGCGAGCACCAGGCAGTCCGCCGCCAGCTCCTCGAACTCCCCCGTCGGCCGCGGGAACCCGGCCTCGTCCAGCCGCATCTTCTCGATCACCAGCTTGCCGTCGCCGGCGTGCGCGACCGTGGAGAGCCAGCGCATCGTGACGCCTTCCTCCACCGCCTCTTCCACCTCGATGTCGTGCGCAGGCATCCGATCCCTGGTGCGCCGGTAGACGACGACGGCCTCGGACGCGCCAAGCCTGCGCGCGGTGCGCGCCGCGTCCATGGCGGTGTTCCCGCCGCCGTAGACGGCGACACGACGGCCGAGCATCGGCGGAGAGCCGTCTTCGACCCGGTGCAGGAGCGACACCGCGTCCATGATCCTGGCCGAGTCGCCGGCCGGGATGTAGGCGCGCTTGCCGATGTGCGCGCCGACGGCCACGAACGCAGCGTCGAAGGTCCCGCCGCCCTCGGTGAGCTCGGCAAGCAGGTCAGTGACGGTCGCGTTGAGCTCGAGCGTGACGCCCATGTCCAGGACGCGGGTGATCTCGGCGTCCAGGATGTCGCGCGGCAGCCGGTACTTCGGGATGCCGTAGCGCATCATGCCGCCGGGCTTGGCGCCCGCGTCCTTGATCGTCACCGAGTGACCCAGCCGGGTGAGGTGATAGGCGGCCGACAGCCCCGAGGGCCCGGCGCCTACCACCAGCACCCGCTTACCCGTCTGCGCCGCCGCGACGGGTAGCTTCCATCCCCTATTGATGGCTTCGTCGCCAAGGAAACGCTCCACCGAGTTGATCCCGACGGCCTCGTCGAGCTGGCCACGGTTGCACGCGGTCTCGCACGGCCGGTAGCAGACCCGGCCCATGATCGCGGGGAACGGGTTGTCGGCCACGATCTGCCGCCAGGCGCTCTGGTACGCCTCCTGGTCCCCCTCTTCGGCGTGGTACAGCCACTGCTGGACGTTCTCGCCGGCCGGGCAGGCGTCGTTGCACGGCGGCAGGTTCTGCACGTAAACGGGGCGCTCGGTGCGCCACGCGCCGGTGTGGTTGGCGCGGCTCGAGCCTGGCGTGAGCGTGATGGCGAAGGGCCTTTCCATGGGGTCACCGCCC
The DNA here is from genome assembly GCF_049794275.1 of Trebonia sp. Taxonomy (NCBI): domain Bacteria; kingdom Bacillati; phylum Actinomycetota; class Actinomycetes; order Streptosporangiales; family Treboniaceae; genus Trebonia; species Trebonia sp. Next base: position 1,493 of record NZ_JBARCR010000308.1, on the reverse strand, counting down.
TTCCGCGGAGCCGACGGGGCTGTCTAGAGGAAGCCGCGTACGTTCCGGATGATCACGAATCAGCCCGAATCGGGAGACGTTGCGGTCGGCCGAGGCCTGGATCCGCGCGATGACGTCCGTCCGCTCCTCGGGGCGGAACAGGTGCGCGTAGCGGGCCTGCAGGCGCAGGTAGTCGGTGACGGGCACCTGGCGGCGGATCGGGGTCGCGCTGACCACCTGGCCGGCCTCGGCCTCGAAGACGGGGAACAGGGCCGACTCGACAGCGAGCCTGGCGACCTTGATCGTGTCGGCGGGCGAGCTGCCCCAGCCGAGCGGGCACGGCACCAGGATGTGCAGGTAGCGGGCCCCGTGGAAGTCCATCGCCCTGGTCGCCTTGTACTCCAGGTCGCGCAGGTCGGCCACCGTGGCGGTGGCCACGTACGGGATCTCGTGCGCTATGGCGATGAGCGGGACGTTCTTGCCCTGGCCGAAGGTGTTGCCTGGTTCGGGTCCTTCGGCTGGCGTGGTCGCGGTGCGCGCGGCGGGCGGGGTGGCGCCGGACCGCTGCACGCCGGTGTTCATGTAGGCCTGGTTGTCGTAGCAGATGTAGAGCACGTCGTCGTTCCGCTCGAACATGCCGGACAGGCAGGCCATGCCGATGTCCACCGTGCCGCCGTCGCCGCCCTGGCCGACGACCCGGATGTCGCCGCGGCCCATGGCCTTCAGCGCGGCGGCCACGCCGGTGGCGACCGCGGGCGCGTTGCCGAACAGCGAGTGCAGCCACGCGATCTGCCAGGAGGTTTCGGGGAACGGGGTGGAGAACACCTCGAGGCAGCCGGTCGCGTTGACCGCGATCAGCTTGCCCTTGGTGGCGCGCATCACCGCGTCGAGCGCATAGCGCGCGCCGAGCGCCTCGCCGCAGCCCTGGCAGGCGCGGTGGCCGCAGGTCAGCGTGTTCGACCGGGTCGCGCTTGACTGGACGCTGCGCAGGTCTGCCGGCAGCAGGCGGTTGCCGGCCGCGAAGCTGCCGGTCTGGTAGAACTTGATCCGCTGGTAAGGCATGGTCACGACCTCCCTGCGAGGTCACGGAGGATGTTCTCCGCGGTCGGGCCTGATCTGCGGGCGGCGCGGATCCGCGTCAGCTCGCCCTCGACCAGGTGCGTGTCCAGGTCGAGGAAGCTGAACGCGGGGAGTTCGCCGCGCGCGGCGCTGGTGAGCATGTGGCGCAGCGAGTCACGGGTGACGGGCCGGCCGCCGAGGCCGGCGATGACCGTCGAGATGATCGCGTCCCTGGGTCCGCCGTCGCCGGTCGCTAGCGCCGTCCTGAGGTCCGCGGTGACGACGCCGCCGGCGCCCGGCGCGAGCGATCGCTCGAGCACGACCAGGCGCCGCAGGCGGTTGTCGTCGCCAAGCGCGTCGCGCACCGCCTGGGCAGGGAACGGGCGGAACGTGGTGATGCCGAGCGCGCCGACCCGCTCGCCCTCGTCGCGGAGCTCGTCGATCGCGTCCTTGAC
>NZ_JBARCR010000307.1:0-6156 GCF_049794275.1 Trebonia sp. | reverse complement strand
TGGAGGTGCCGGGAATCGAACCCGGGTCCTTCAGTACCTCACCAGGACTTCTCCGAGCGCAGCCTGTATTTGCTTTTCTCAGCCCCGGCGATCACGCAGGCAAGACGCCGACGGGCTCAGCCACTGTTAGATGTCCTAGCCTGCCCCGTGACCGGGCCGGCCAGTAAGCCTTCTAGCTGATGCCAGGTCCGGGCCGAAGGCAGTCCCGGGCTGACAGTTCTCTCGCTTACTCCGCTTTAGGCGGCGAGGGCGAGAGCGCCCTTGACGGGCAGAGTGCTCTTTGAGTTGGCACCTATAAGTTACGGTCGCATTATTAACGAGGTCACCACCGTCACCCTCGGCTCGCTTCTCCTGGATCGACTACCGAAGTCGAAACCGTTCACCCCCCTGTTTAGTTGTAAGCCGGCCGCACGTGGCTTGCCAGCCACCTATGACCTTACCCCGATCAACACGGGGGAACCAACGGGGATTCCCCGCAGGCGGGGCCGCGCCCCGCGGGCTACGCGACCTTGTGGACCCAGCCGAAGGGGTCGGGGCGGTGGCCATACTGGATGCCGATGAGCTCCTCGCGCAGCCGCATGGTGACCGGGCCCGGTTCCCCCGAGCCGATCGTCCAGCCGCCCGACGGGCCGTCGACGGCGCCGACGGGGGTCACCACGGCCGCGGTGCCGCAGGCGAACACCTCGGTGATCTCGCCGGCGGCGCAGGCCTGCCGCCAGTCGGGCACCGAGATCCGTCCTTCGGCCGCCTGGATGCCCAGCGTCGGTGCGAGCTTGAGCAGCGAGTCCCTGGTGATGCCCGGCAGCAGGGTGCCGGTCAGGGCGGGCGTCATGATCCGGGCGCCGGCGCCGGAACCGTGCACGAAGTACAGGTTCATGCCGCCCATTTCCTCGACCCACTGATGCTCGGCGGCGTCGAGCCAGACCACCTGGTCGCAGCCGTTCTCCACGGCCTGCTGCTGCGCGACGAACGCCGCGGCGTAGTTGCCGCCGCACTTGACCGCGCCGGTGCCGCCGGGGGCGGCGCGGGTGTAGTCCTCGGACAGCCACACCTTGACGGTCGTGGCGCCAGCGCCGAAGTAGGAGGCGGCCGGGGAGGCGATCACGCAGAACAGGTAGGAATCAGACGGGTGGTTGACCCCGAGGCCGCGCTGCGTGGCGATCATGAACGGACGCAGGTAGAGGCTGTTCCCCTCGCCTTCGGGGATCCAGTCCTTGTCCTGGGCGACGAGCAGCTCCAGGGCCCGCAGGAACGTCTCCTCAGGCACCTCCGGCATCGCCATCCGGCGGGTGCCGGTGATGAAGCGCGCCGCGTTCGCCTGCGGGCGGAACATGACGACCGACCCGCTCTGCTGGCGGTACGCCTTCAGCCCCTCGAAGAGCTCCTGCGCGTAGTGGAACACCGCGGTCGCCGGGTCGAGCGCGAACGGGCCGTACGGCTCCAGCTTGCCATCGTGCCAGCCGCGCCCGGCCGACCAGCGCATGGTGATCATGTGGTCGGTGAAGTTCTGGCCGAATCCCGGCGCCGCCAGTATCCGCTCACGTTCGGCGGCTGGCACCCGTGCCTGGGAGGGGCGGATCTCGAAGTCGATCTCGGTGTCGGGATGTGCGGACATGGCAGGTGGTCCTTTCTGGGCAGTACCGGATAGGTCGGATCGCCCAGCACGGGGGTGCGGGGCAATGCAGGCTTGTGGCCCGCTATCCGGCTACTCGCTCGGCGATGTCGTCGCCTACCTCCACGGTAGTCCGTGCTGCCCATTCACCCTGACGCTCGATCACGTCATCCGCAACGGCCTGCTCGATCTTCGCTGCCTCGCCCGCCAGGCCCAGGTGCGAGCACAGCAGCGCCGCGGACAGGATCGCCGCGGTCGGGTCGGCCTTCGACTGGCCCGCGATGTCCGGCGCGCTGCCGTGCACCGGCTCGAACATCGACGGGTACGTGCGGGCGGGGTTGATGTTCCCGCTCGCCGCGAGCCCGATGCCGCCGGCCACCGCGGCGCCCAGGTCGGTCAGGATGTCGCCGAACAGGTTGTCGGTCACGATGACGTCGAACCGCTCCGGCTGCGTGACGAAGAACATCGACGCGGCGTCCACGTGCTGGTAGTCCACCGAGACCTCGGGATACTCCTTGGCCAGCGAATCCACCGTGCGCTGCCAGAGGTCCCCGGCGAACGTCAGCACGTTGGTCTTGTGCACCAGGGTGAGCTTCTTCCTCGGCCGCGCCATGGCCTGCTCGAACGCGTACCGCGCGACCCGCTCGACGCCGAACCTGGTGTTGAGGCTCTCCTGGGTCGCGAGCTCCTCAGGCGTGCCGCGCCGCATGAAGCCGCCGGCCCCGGTGTACGGTCCCTCGGTGCCCTCCCTGACGACCACCATGTCGATGGTCTCCGGCGACCCCTTCGCCAGCGGCGAAGCCACTCCGGGGTACAGCCGGACCGGCCGCAGGTTGACGTAGTGATCAAGTTCGAAGCGCAGCCGGAGCAGCAGCCCGCGCTCGAGGACCCCGCTGGGCACCGACGGGTCGCCCACGGCGCCGAGCAGGATCGCGTCGTGCCCGCGGATCTCCTCGAGCACCGTGTCGGGGAGCGTCTCCCCGGTGCGGTGCCAGCGCCGCGCGCCCAGGTCGTAGTCGGTCACCGCGAAGGTGACGTCGGGCGCCGCGGCCCGCAGGACCTTCAGCGCCTCGGCCGTCACCTCCGGGCCGATGCCGTCGCCGCCGATGACGGCGAGTCGTAGTGATCCCATGCGAGAACCTTAGTCCTCGCTGTCCGACAGCCAGCTCATCAGCGGCCGGAGCTTCGCGCCGACCTGCTCGATCTGCTCGGACTGCTCCGCCTCGCGGCGCTTGAGGAAGTTGGGCTTGCCGGCGTCGAACTCCTCGACCAGCTCACGGGTGAAGGTGCCGTCCTGAACCTCGCCGAGGATCTTGCGCATTTCCTCGCGGGTCGACTCGTTGATCAGCCGCGGGCCGCGGGTGTACCCGCCGTACTCGGCGGTGTCCGACACGGACCAGTACATCTTGGAGATGCCGCCCTCGTACATCAGGTCGACGATCAGCTTCATCTCGTGCAGGCACTCGAAGTACGCCGCCTCCGGCTGGTACCCCGCCTCGACCAGCGTCGCGAAGCCGGCCTTGATCAGCTCGGAGACGCCGCCGCACAGCACCGCCTGCTCGCCGAACAGGTCGGTCTCCGTCTCCTCCTTGAACGTGGTCTTCAGCACCCCGGCCCGGGTGCCGCCGATGCCCTTGGCGTACGACAGCGCGAGCGCCAGCGCGTTGCCCGACGCGTCCTGCTCGACGGCGACGAGCATCGGCACGCCGCGGCCCTCGTTGAACTGGCGGCGGACCAGGTGGCCGGGCGCCTTGGGCGCCACCATGCACACATCCACGTCGGCCGGCGGCCGGATCAGGTCGTACCTGATGTTCAGCCCGTGGGCGAAGAACAGCGCGTCACCTTCGACCAGCGACGGCGCGATGGCCTCCGCGTACACCGCGCGCTGCAGGTGGTCCGGGATCAGCACCATTACCAGGTCGGCCTCTTCGCACGCCTCGGCCGGGGTCAGCACGCGCAGGCCGTCGCTTTCGGCCTTCTCCCGGCTCGCCGAGCCGGCCGGCAGGCCGACCCGGACGTCCACGCCCGAGTCACGCAGCGACAGCGCGTGCGCGTGCCCCTGGCTGCCGTATCCGAGGACGGCGACATGCCGTCGCTGGACGAGCGAGAGGTCGGCACTGTCGTCGTAGAAGATCTCTGCCACTGGAATTATCTCTTTCTTGGTGTGTACGGGCGTCAGGCGGAGCGCTCGAGCGGGCGCAGCGTGCGGTCCGTGATGGACCGGCCGCCGCGGCCGACGGCGATCGCGCCGGACTGGACCAGTTCTTTGATACCGAACGGCTCAAGGACGCGCACCAGCGCCTCCAGCTTGTCATGGCTGCCGGTCGCCTCGACGGTAACCGCGTCCAGCGCCACGTCCACGACGTGCGCGCGGAACAGCTCCACGGTCTCGAGAACCTTGGACCGCGTGTCCGGGTCGGCGCGGACCTTGACCAGGATGAGCTCGCGCTGCACCGCCTGAGCCGCGTCCAGCTCGACGATCTTGAGCACGTTGATCAGCTTGTTGAGCTGTTTGGTGACCTGCTCGAGCGGGTGTTCGTCGCAGTTCACCACGATCGTCATCCGGGAGATCTCCTCGTGCTCGGTCGGCCCGACCGCGAGTGAGTCGATGTTGAAGCCGCGCCGGGAGAACAGGCCGGCGATGCGCACCAGGACCCCCGGCTTGTTCTCCACCAGCACGGAGAGGGTGTGCTGACTCATTCCTCCATCGCCTCCCAGTCGGGCGCTATGCCGCGCGCGAACTTGATGTCGTCGTTGCTGGTGCCGGCCGCGACCATGGGCCACACCATGGCGTCCTTGTGCACCACGAAGTCGATCACGACCGGCTGGTCGTTGATGGCCATGGCCTGCTCGATGATCGCGTCCACGTCGTCTTTCTTCTCGCAGCGCAGGCCGATGCAGCCGTAGGCCTCGGCCAGCTTCACGAAGTCAGGCACGCGGGTGCCCGCGACCTCCGCCTTCTTGTCGCCGAGGTTGGTGTTCGAGTACCGCTCGTTGTAGAACAGCGTCTGCCATTGGCGGACCATGCCGAGGCTGCCGTTGTTGATGATCGCGATCTTGACAGGGATGCCCTCGATCACGCAGGTGGCCAGCTCCTGGTTGGTCATCTGGAAGCAGCCGTCGCCGTCGATCGCCCACACCTGGGTATCCGGCATGCCGACCTTGGCGCCGAGCGCGGCGGGGACCGCGAACCCCATCGTGCCGGCCCCGCCGGAGTTGATCCAGGTGCGCGGGTTCTCATAGTCGATGAACTGCGCCGCCCACATCTGGTGCTGGCCCACGCCCGCCAGGTAAACCGCGTCCGGGCCGACCAGCTTGCCGATCCGCTCGATCACGTACTGCGGCGCCAGGCTGCCGTCGTCTGGGTCCGTGTAGCCGAGCGGGTACTTGGACCGCCACTGGTTGAGCTGGGCCCACCATTCGGCGTGGTCGGTCTCGCGGCCGTGTGCGTGCTCGGCCTGCACGGCCGTGATCAGCTCGGCGATGACCTCCTTGCAGTCACCCACGATCGGCACGTCCGCGCGCCGGTTCTTGGAGATCTCCGCCGGGTCGATGTCGGCGTGCACGATCAGCGCGTCCGGCGCGAAGGTGTCCAGCTTCCCGGTCACCCGGTCGTCGAACCTGGCGCCGAGCGCGACGATCAGGTCGGCCCTCTGCAGCGCGCCGACCGCGGCGACCGTGCCGTGCATGCCCGGCATGCCCAGGTGCTGCGGGTGGCTGTCGGGGAACGCGCCGCGCGCCATCAGCGTCGTGACCACCGGCGTGCGGGTCAGCTCGGCCAGCTCCTTCAGCTCCGCGGCCGCGTCCGCCTTGATGACGCCGCCGCCGACGTACAGCACGGGCTTTTTCGCGTCGGTGATCATCCGCGCGGCCTCCCTGACCTGCCGCGAGTGCGGCCTGGTCACCGGGTGGTAGCCGGGCAGGTCGTACTGGACCGGCCAGGTGAACTCGGTCATCGCCTGCATCGCGTCCTTGGCGATGTCCACCAGGACCGGCCCGGGACGGCCGGTGCCCGCCAGGTGGAAGGCCTCGGCGATCGTGCGCGCGATGTCCGCTGGCTTGGTGACGAGGACGTTGTGCTTGGTGATCGGCAGCGTGATGCCGGAGATGTCCGCCTCCTGGAACCCGTCGGTGCCGATCAGGCTGGTCGACACCTGACCGGTGATCGCCACTACGGGGACGGAGTCCATGTACGCGTCGGATAGCGGCGTGACCAGGTTGGTGGCGCCGGGGCCGCTCGTCGCCATGCAGACCCCGACCCGGCCCGTCGCCTGGGCGTACCCGGTCGCCGCGTGACCGGCGCCCTGCTCGTGCCTGACCAGGATGTGCCGGATCTTCTCGGAGTCGAGCAGCGGGTCGTAGGCGGGCAGCACGGCGCCGCCAGGGATCCCGAACACCACCTCGACGCCGATCTGCTCCATGGCCATGACCAGCGCCTGGGCGCCGGTGACCCGCGCCTTGATCGCCGGCCCTGAGGCGACGGTCCCGGCGGCCTGACCCGTGGCGGCAGGCTGCGCCGTGGCGGGCTGCGCGGTGGCCGGGTG
>NZ_JBARCR010000306.1:0-6094 GCF_049794275.1 Trebonia sp. | reverse complement strand
CGGCGCCCCTCAGGCGGGCCTGTCCGTCTCCATGCCCAGCGTCCGCTACCAGCCAGCCCAGCTCGAGTCCCTGGTGACAACCCTCACCGCCGCGGCCCGCCGCCTGGAGACCACCCCGCAACGACGGCATAAGACGGCATAACTCGCTGGGCTGCCACAGCTCGACCCGATTGCCCTCAGGATCGGTGACCCAGCCGAACCGGCCGACACCCTCCATGTCCTGAGTCTCCCCGGCCACGTCCGCTCCCCTGGCGCGCAGTTGCGCGATCATCGCATCCAGGTCGCGGACACGGAAGTTGAGCATCGTCTGCTGGGCGCGGGAGCCGAAGTACTGGGTCTCGGACTCGAAGGTCGCGAACACCGTAACCCCGGCTTCCTGATGCCACAGGCCGTTCTCATCGGCGTCCAGACCCAGGCAGTCGCGATACCACGCACCCAGGGCCACCGGGTCGGCGGCCCGCATGAAGTATCCGCCAACTCCAAGCACACGTTCCATGCCGCCATCTTGCCAGGGCCAAGGGCTGCCCTCGGCCTAGGCCGCGTACTCGGTCTCCCCGACGAACGCGTCCCACAGCCCGGCGTACAAGCCGCCGCGCTCGAGCAGCTCCTCGTGCGACCCGATCTCGGCGACCCGCCCGTGGTCGAGGACCACGATCCGGTCCGCGCGCGCCGCGGTGGTCAGCCGGTGCGCCACTACGATCGTGGTCCGCGAGGCCGCCAGCGACCGCGTCGCCCGCGTGACCGCGGCTTCGGACGCCAGGTCCAGCGCCGCCGTGGCCTCGTCGAGCAGCAGGATGTCGGGATCGGCAAGTTCCGCCCGCGCCAGCGCGATGAGCTGCCGCTGCCCGGCTGACAGGCTCCGCCCGCGCTCACCCACCTGCTGCGAGTACCCGTCAGGCAGCCGGATGATCATCTCGTGCGCGCCCACGGCCCGCGCCGCCGCCTCGATCTCCGCGTCGGAGGCAGACGGCCGCGCGTACGCGATCGCCTCCGCGACCGTGCCGCTGAACAGGTACGCCTCCTGCGGCACCACGCCCAGCCGGTGCCTGAACTCGGTGAGGTCGTAGTCCCGCACGTCGACCCCGTCCACGAGCACCGACCCGGACGTGACGTCGTAGAACCGCGCGATCAGCTTGACGACGGTGGACTTGCCGGCGCCGGTCTGCCCCACCAGGGCGACGGTCTCGCCCGGCGTCACCGTGAACGACACCCCGGCGATCGCCTCGCCGGCCTTCGACGGCGCCTCGGCAGCGTCGGCGGCATAAGAAGGACCCGACAGCGACGGCCCGGCCCCGTAGCTGAACCGCACGTCGCGCAGCTCGATCAAGCCGTCGAGCCCGGTCGCCGGCACCGGCACCGGCGACTTCGGCTCAGGCACCGAGGTCCGCAGCCGCATCAGGTCCTTGATCCGCGACACGCCGACCGCCGCCTGCTGGTATCCGTCGAACACCTGGGACAGCTGCTGGATCGGCGAGAACACCATGTCGATGTAGAGCAGGTACGCGATCAGCGCGCCGACGCTCAGCGCGCCGGAGTGCACCTGCCCCACCGCGACCACGAGGACCAGAGCGGACGCCACGGTGGACAGCGTCTGCACGAACGGGAAGTACAGCGCGATGTACCGCTGCGCCCGCAGCCGGGACTCCCGGTAGGCGAACGAGCGGCCGGCGAACCGCGCCCGGTTCTCGCCCTCCCGCCGGAACGCCTGGGTGACCCGCAGCCCCGCCACGTTCTCCGCCAGGTCGGCGTTGACCACGCTGACCCGCTCCCGCGCCTCGGTGTAGGCCCGCGACGACTTCTTCCTGAACACCACGGTCGCCGCGATCAGGAACGGCATGATCGCCAGCACGAGCAGCCCCAGCCGCACGTTGATGATCAGCATCGCGGCGAGCACCCCGACGAACGTGAGCACCGAGCTGATCATCGTGACCAGCCCCGTCTGCAGGAACGTGGACAGCGCGTCCACATCGGTCGTCATCCGGGTCATGATCCGCCCGGACAGCTCGCGCTCGTAGAAGTCGAGGCCGAGCCGCTGCAGCTGCGCGAAGATCTTCACCCGCAGCGTGTACAGCAGCCGCTCGCCGTTCCGCCCGACGACCATCGTCTCGGCGATGTTCACCAGCCAGTCGCCGAACACGATCGCCAGCCCGGCCAGCGCCATCAGCGCGACGAAGCTGAACGCCTTCGCCTGGACGCCCGAGTCGATCCCGCCGCGCACCAGCGCGGGCAGCGCCAGGTTGGCGGCGGCGTCGAGCCCGTCGAGCACGAGCCCGGCGATCAGCGCGACCGCGATCGGCCGCAGCAGCTTGCGCAGCGTGAAGTGCGTGTCCGCGGCCCGCGCCTGCGCCTCGTCCACGTTCGGCTCGTCCTTGATCGGCGGCAGTGCCTCGACCTTGGCGAGCAGCTCAGGGTTCGGCGGCACGCTGCCGATCATCCCGTCCATGTGGGTGGCGCGGGCTGCCCCCCTGCGGGCCGCCCCCGCTCCCCGTCCCGAGTATCCAGAACGGGCCCGTGTCTCCGCCCCAGCCACTTCATGGCCGTTACCGGCGTCCGCCACGGTGCCTGCCACGGCGCCCGCCACAGCGCCCGCCGGGGCGGGCAGCTCCCCGGCGTCAGTCCCCTCGGCGTCGTCGCCAGGCCCGGAGATGAGCAGCCGGTATAGTTCCGACCGCTCCTGGAGCTCCGCCTGGGTGCCGATGTCGGCGAGCCGGCCCTCGGCGGTCATCACCGCGACCCGGTCGGCCAGGTTCAGCGTGGACCTGCGGTGCGCGATCAGCAGCGTGGTCCGGCCGGCCATCACCCGGTGCAGGGTGGCGTGGATCTCGGCCTCGATGCGCGGGTCGACCGCGGACGTCGCGTCGTCGAGCAGCAGCAGCCGCGGGTCGGTGATCAGCGCGCGGGCGAGCGCGACGCGCTGCCGCTGCCCGCCGGACAGCGTGAGCCCCTGCTCACCGATAACCGTGTCGTACCCGTCCGGCAGCTCGCGGATGAACTCGTCGGCCTCCGCGGCCCGCGCGGCGGCCACGACCTGCTCGAACGTCGCGTCCGGCCGCCCGTAGGCGATGTTGGCGCGCACCGAGTCCGAGAACAGGAAGCTCTCTTCCATCACCATGCCGATGGCGGACCGCAGCGACTGCTCCGTCACGTCGCGCACGTCGTACCCGCCGACCCGCACCGCGCCGCCGCGCACGTCGTAGAACCGGGGGAGCAGCAGGCTGAGCGTGGACTTGCCCGACCCGGACGGCCCGATGACCGCGACAGTCTCGCCGGCCCTGACCTCGAGCGACAGCCCGCGCAGCACCGGCTGCGACGGCACGTAGCCGAACTGCACGTCGTCGAACGTGATCCCGTTCGCGTCGGCGGCCAGTTCGATCGCGTCCGTCTTGTCGGTGATCGTCGGCTTGGAGTCGATGACCTCGAAGACCCTGATGACGCTGGCGCGGGCCTCCTGGCCGATCGTCACGAGGCTGGTGAGCACCCGCACCGGGCCGGTGAGCTGCGCCAGGTAGCTGGAGAACGCGAGGAAGGTGCCGAGCGTGACCTGGCCGTGGATCGCCAGCCAGCCGCCCAGCAAGAGCACGCCGACGAGCCCGAGCGACGGGATCGCGGTGAGCGCGGGGTTGTACCTGGCGGTGAACCGGAGCATCCGCAGCCGGGACCCGTACAGGTCCTCGCTCGCGGCCTCCATCCGCTCCATCTCCTGCTCTTCCTGGCCGAACCCCTTGACGACGCGGACCCCGCCGATCGCCTCGTCGACGATCCCGGCGACCTCGCCAACCTGCTGCTGCGCGTGCCAGCTGGCCGGGAACAGCTTCTTGCGCGCCGCCGTGGAGATCAGCCAGAGCGCCGGCGCGACCGCGACCGCCACGAGCGAGAGCAGCGGCGACAGCGCGATCATGATGACCAGCGAGAAGACGAACAGCATGAGGCTGCCCAGGGTCAGCGGCATCCACTGGATCAGGCCCTGCACCATGTTGAGGTCGGAGATCGACCGGCCGACGAGCTGGCCGGTGTGGATCTCGTCCTGCCGGCTGCCGTCCAGCCGGGACAGCGAGTCGAACAGCTCGGTCCGCATGGCGTGCTGTACGTCGAGCGCCATCTTGCCGCCGCGGTACCGCCGCATGTAGATGCCGGCGAAGTTGGCCGCCGCGGCGATGAGCAGCCCGATCGCCAGCGGCCACACCGACTCTTTGTCCGTGACGATCACGTTGTCGATGACTCCCCGCTGCAGCAGCGGAATCGTCAGCGTCGCCGCGACATAAAGCACCGATCCCGCCAGCGCGATAACAACGTCCCGCCGGAACCGCCAGCAGTAGCCGGCCAGCCTCCTGATCCAGCGAGCCTCATTGCTCTGCTGGCTGCTGTTGCCTTTCATCCTCCCCCGACCGTGTAGAGATGCCCCTGAACCAAGACTTCCAACAACCATCCACGAATTTTCATTTCCCAAACTAACGACCTAAGCCAATAGACCTATCCCCGCCCGCGCCCACGCCCCTGGTGCGGACACGGGCGGGGACACCGTCCCCACCGTCAGCAATCGACCACCACAGCGTTGGCCCCCGCGGCATCACACAGTGCCCGCAGGTCCTGAGCATCGCTTGTGAGCACTCGGTCGCCAGGTCCTGCGAGCAACGCCACGCTGGCATCGATGGCGTCCTTCATCCGGGTCGCCCCGAGAAGCTCCCCGGCGCGCATCCCGTCTTCGCGGGTGATCGATTCCACTGTGATGTCGAGGAGCGCCCTGGCCATCGCATTGGTGCGTACCGGGTCACCGGCCCTGTCAGCATCCTCCACCTGGGCCAACACCTGGCGGTCGCCGCGGTCGATCGCGATCAGCGCGCCGGCGTCGAGAATCAGCGCGCTCATGCCTAGCCCCCTGACTCGCGGGCGCGTTCCTCAGCCAGCTCGCGCCAGCGACGCGCGCGAGCCATCTCCTCCTCGGTGAAGGCCCCGTACTCGGCCTGGTATTCGTCCAGAAACTCGCGGAGTCCCCGTCGGCGACGCTCGCGCTCCGCCTCCGCGAGGATCCCGGCGTCCCGGTCCGCGTTGAGCTTGGCCTCTGCCGCCCGGGACAGCCAGTCGGACAGCGACAGCCCGGCCTCGTCCGCGGCCTCGCGGACGGCCTCCCTCAGCTCGGGAGCGAATGTGACGCTCAATCGATCTCCACCCTTCCATCGTATGGCAGGCCTTGCCGCCCGCCCAATGAATATTCACCAGCAAGCTAGCACCCCCCACCGACATTCCAGCGGAAAAGACATCGCGTGGCAGCAATGGCATTTAATTGCTATCGAGGACCGCCCGGACCTTGGCAAAGTCGCACCTCATTGCCTTTGGCAACGCCCTTCGCTCGCCTTTTCCGTGATCACGGAAGTTCCGCACCCCATACGCACGTTTTCTCTCCGTGATCACGGTCCGAGGCCATTAATAGAAGCCCTCTGTCCCGGATGATCCACGGGGCCTCACCCGGCAGGACCGCCAGGCTCCAGGCCGCCATCTTCGTATCACTTCCCGCCCCTGGAACCGGACAAATCGGGCGCGAAAAGGGCCGAAAATGATACGAGGACGAAAAGTGATACGAAGTTGCGAGAGTGTGCGGGACTTGGCGAGCGCCGCTCGAATGTCGGGGGGGTTCGCTATGGTCCGTGCCATGAGGCTCCTGCACACGTCCGACTGGCATCTCGGGCGCTCGCTGCATAAGGCCGACCTGCGCGAGGCGCAGGAGCGGTTCCTCGATCACCTCGTGGAGACGGCGCGCGCGGAGCGGGTGGACGCCGTGCTCATCGCGGGCGACGTCTACGACCGCGCGGTGCCCCCGGTGGACGCGGTGGCGCTCTGCGAGCAGGCGCTCGTGCGGCTGCGCGACACCGGCGCCCGCGTGGTCGTGATCAGCGGCAACCACGACTCCGCGCGCCGCCTCGGGTTCAGCAGCGCGCTCATCGACGCCTCCGGCGTGCACCTGCGTACCCGGCCCGCGACGCTCGCCGAACCGGTCCTGCTGCGCGACGACCACGGCCCGGTGGCCGTCTACGGCGTGCCGTACCTGGAGCCGGCGGTCGGCCTGCCCGGCTTCGACGGGCCGCGCGCTCACCCGGCC
>NZ_JBARCR010000305.1:0-3247 GCF_049794275.1 Trebonia sp. | reverse complement strand
CCGGTTGCCCGGCGCACCCAGCGGGAAGATCACCGCGGGCCCGATTTGGCTCATCGCGGCCCTGGCTGTGGCGGCGGCGCGCTCGTCGGCGGCGAAATCGGCGCTGGCTATAGGCTCGCCGCTGGCGAGCACCTGCCCGGACAGCGACTGGCCGGCCGGCAGCACCAGGCCGCGCACCGCTTCCGCACCTTCGCCGTCGGCGTAGGCGATCGTCAGCCGGCGCCCCTCCTCGTCAGGCAGCGCGAGCACCGCGAGATCGGCGCCCGACAGCTCACACGCCTTGGTGGTGATGCTCGCCAGCACCTCGCCAGGATCCGCGCCGGACAGCAGCGCGGTGGTGACCTCGGCGCTGGCGGCGATCCAGCGCTGGCTGTGCCTGGCGGCGTCATAGAGCCGCGCGTTCTCCACCGCGACGCCCGCTGCGGCGCCGAGGGCGATCAGGACCACCTCGTCGTCCTCGGTGAACTCGCCGCCGCCGCGCTTGTTCGTGAGGTAGAGGTTGCCGAACACCTCGTCCCGCACCCGCACAGGCACGCCGAGGAAACCGCGCATTGGCGGATGGCCATCGGGGAACCCGGCCGATGCGGGATGGGTGGCCATGTCGGCGAGCCGCAACGGCCGGGGATCCTGGACGAGCAAGCCCAGCAGGCCGCGTCCTTCTGGCCAGTGGTCGATACGCTCGATCTGCTGCTCGCTGAGGCCTACAGGGATGAACTCGGCCAGCCGCTTGCCGCCCTCGTCGCCGTCCCCGATGACCCCGAGCGCGCCGTAGGTCGCGTCCACCAGCCGGACCCCGGTCTCCACAATCCGGCGCAGCGTCGACTCCAGATCCAGGCCTGAACTGATAGCGATGACGGCCTCGAGCAGGCCGCGCATCTGGTCCCTGGCGGACAGCACCGCCTGCAGTCGGCTCTGCAGCTCGGCGAGCAGCTCGTCCAGCCGTAGCTGCGGAAGCAGCTCAGGGCGGCCGTCAGCATCAGCCCCCACCGGCAGCTCCTCCCTGGTGGCAACGCAGCGCCAGCATATCGGTTTGCGGTGGTCGCCGGGCAGGTCGCGCTGAGTGCCGAAGGTCCCGCGGCGAAGCCGGCCTCTGCCTCTGCTGCCGGCCGAACCGGCCGGCGTGCGATGAGGGATAGGGACTGACCTCGGAAAGGATGTGGTCCTCATGCGAGCACTCGTCGTCTACGAATCGATGTATGGCAACACGCACGCCGTCGCCGTCAGCATCGCCGCCGGCCTGAGCACCAGGCACGACGTGACGCTGGTCCCGGTGACCCGGGCTACGCCGGAGCTCGTCGCCGCGGCGGACCTGCTGGTCGTCGGCGGCCCGACGCACCTGCACCGCATGTCCACCGCCGCCTCCCGGCGCTGGGCGGCCGACGCGGCCCGCAAGCAGGGCGGCAGGCTGACCATGGATCCGGACGCTGACGGGCCCGGGGTGCGCGGCTGGCTCGAAGGGGCTGGCAGCCTCGGCAGCCTCGGCGGACAGAACACTTTCGCGGTGGCTTTCGACACCAGGCTCAGCGGGGTCCCACTGTTCACCGGCCGCGCCAGCCGTGGCATCTCCAGGCTCCTGGCGGGCCATGACTGCCGGATGTTCGCCGCGCCGGAGAGCTTCCTTGTCAGCAAGAAGGACACACTGCGTGACGGCGAGGCCGCCCGGGCCCGTGCGTGGGGAGCCATGATCGGCGCCGCTGCCAGCGACCTGTATGCGCCCGTCAGCTAGCGGTGGCGGTACGCTCGACGCGCTGTTTGATGCCGAGCAGCATCTTTCGCTCCATGACCAGGCTGCCTGGCTCCATGAACACCGTGTAGAAGAGGCGGCTGACGGGCGCGAGGGCCGCCGTCGCGATCCTGTTGCGGCTGATCAGCCTGGTGGACTCGCCCTCGGGCACCAGCGCGAAGATCCACACCCAGTTCTGGTCGGCGACCCGGACGGCGAGGGTTCGCGGCGGGTCGAGCACTTCCACCGTCATGCCCGGCCGGCCTGATCCCATGGGGAGCTCGTCACCCACCGCAGTGTGCTGGTACCGCGGCAGGATCTCGTTCGCGCTGTGCATGTTCAGCCCCAGCAGGTTCTCGATCCAGTCGTAGGTGTAGGCGCCGCCGCGACCGCTGCCCATCTGCACCAGCCAGGGCCAGATGGCCGATGGTGGCGCGTCGATCGTGACGGCCCGCGTGGTCACCAGCCCGGCGTCCGGCAGCAGCTCGTCACCGGGGAGCTTCGCAGCGACCTCGTCGTCGCGGGCACCCCAGGTCAGGCACCACCGCCGGAAGAAGAGCACGCAAGCGGCGGGACCGACGGTGGCCACCGCGCCAGCAGCGGCGATACCGACGGCCAGCGCGGGCCTGGTAAGCCTGATGGTCCGCATCATGACCTCCCCGAGCCGGTCGGGACGATGCCGACGGGGCCGTGGGCGTGATTCAGCACCGCGTGCTGTACGGCGCCGATGGCGGGACCCGAGTCGTGCCCGCCGCGCCGCCCGATCACCACGAGGTCCGCGCGGGCCGTGTAGCTGGCCAGCACCCGGCCGGGGTGCCCGCGCACTACATCTTGCCGGACCGGTACATTGGGATACTTCTCCCGCCAGCTCCGCAGGTCTTCCGCCAAGTGATGGGCGGCCTCCGCCGACACCTTCGATGGGTTAGCCGGGTGTCCTGCCTCCCCTGCCCCGAGGTCGCCGACCGGTGCGGGGAAGTGCCCGGCGTAGACCGCGACCAGGGTCGCTCCGCGCAGCGCCGCTTCCTCGAATCCGAACGGCAGGGTGGCGGTCATGTCGTGCGGGTCGCGGATGCCGACGACGACCTCGCGGTGCACGACGCCGGTCTCCTCCCTGACCACGACGACCGGGCAGGAGGCGTGCATGGCCGCGTACCTGCTGACGGAGCCCAGCAGCATCGCGGCGAACCCGCCCGCGCCGCGCGCGCCCACGACGAGCATCAGCGCGCCGCAGCCGCTGCCGGTCACCATCAGCGCCGGCGGCCCTGTCAGCAAGTCGGTGTCGACGAGCAGGTCCTGGGCGACTTCCCCGGCTCGCGTGATGGCCTCAGCGAGGGCGCGACGGGGCACGCTGCCCAGCACCTTCGCGACCCCCGGCGGGGCCGGGTCGGATGCCAGCATGCGGGGCGGCACAGCCGGCGCCGACACGAGCCGCAGCGGCGCCCCGTGCCGGTGCGCTTCCCTGGCGGCCCATTCCACCGCGCGCAGCGACTCCTCGGAGCCGTCCACCCCGACGACGATAGGTCT
>NZ_JBARCR010000304.1:0-2415 GCF_049794275.1 Trebonia sp. | reverse complement strand
GCGTTCTGCCGTCCGCGGAAGGTCGCCTCGGGCAGGAACCGCTCGCGCAGTCCCTCCAGGGGCAGCGGCTCGGCCCGGCTGGCCCCGCACCAGTCCAGCGCATCCGCAGCGAGGTGAAGGAACACCTCGCCAGGGAACGTGTCGTTGCGCGGTGCAGGGGCGCAAGTCCGCTCAGCACCTCGAAGAGGTCAGCGTCGCGGGGAGGGGATTACCTGTCGGCTGCGGCGAGGGCCGGGGAGCGCTCGCCCGCTCCCGCATCTCCGGTAGTGCCGGACAGGATCGGAGACGGCTTGAATCCCTTGACCATGAGGTAGATGCCAAGTGACAGCTCCCAGATGAATTCCGGGATCGTCGCGATGACCTGGGCTGCGGAGCCTGGCTGGATGACGTCGAACAGGACGGCGGTCCCCGAGATGATGATGAGCGGTCCCCCGATCAGCCCCAGCATCGCCATGCCCCGTGGCACGAGGCCGGATCGGTACATCAGGTAGCCCAGGATCACGCCGTTCCCGACGCCGACGATCCAGCCGGGCCCGAGCAGGAACGTCCAGTCGTGGATCGCGACGAGCGACCTGCCGACCGCGACGAGCGTGCCCGCGCCGCCTGTGCCTCCGACGTCCTTCCGCAGCGTCACGACCGCGAGGAGGCTGACGATGCCGATGGCGATGAAGGTGGATTCGATGATGCGGGCGGTGACGTAGCCGAGGGCGAGGGGCTCATTCTGCCGTTTGAGGACCGGGAACAGCACCACGGCGCTGCCGACGTTGGCGACGATCAGCAGGACCTCGAGAAACGCGCCCAGGGCCACGCGGGTGTCGGCGCCCGCGCCGATGATGTAGTTGGCGTGGTCCAGCACCGGGGTGTAGAGAAGGAGCGCGGCTGGGATCGAAGTGAGGAAAGTGATCACGAAGAGCGCGCCCGCGATCAGCGCGGTCTTTCTGGTCGAGCTCATCTGGATTCTTTTCGCTGGTGGGTCGGCGAGGCATCGCTAGTTAGCTGCCTCGTGGCTTCGGCCGCGTTCGCGTCATCTGACGGTGCGGCTGCCAGCCACCGGATGCTGCCGAATCCACCTCCGAACACACGGCCGGTGGGGGGCGGTTGTGCTGGCCGAGCGGCTATGGCTACAGCCTTGCCAGACCTACGTGAAAGCCGTTTGGAGATGATGTGGAGACTATGTGGAGGCCAAGCCGCCCGGAGCCGGGTAACCCACTGAGTAACGATCGCCGCTGACGGCGACAGACACCAGCGAACGCATGCGGACCACTCGCGACAGGTCATTGCCGAGTTACGAAAGCAAGAGCGGCCGATATCCTTCCCTGATAAAGAAGCAGTCGAGCGCCCAGGACCTCGGCCAGGCGCCGCCCGGTACAGCAGGGAAGTACCGCAACCGGGACGGAACCAGCAGACTTTGACGGACCTCGATGGACGGACAACAAGGTTTAGGGTGCGAGTTTTCAAACGTCGGTTCGATGTGTCTTCAAGATGGCATGCAGAAGGTCAGGGGTCCGAATCCCTTAGCTCCACCGATTTATCGGACCTCTGTTCGACTGTTAAGTGCCAAGCCAAGTGCCTAAGCGCTCTTGGCCTTTTCATTGCCTTCGCGTGGGTCGTCCTCGTCCCACCGCAAGAACTCCGCCATCGGAAACACTGGCTGACTGTCGCGGATCGCGGGCACGATCACATACCGGTAGACGGTCTCGGTGACGTCGGGGTTCTGCATGGTGCCACGGCCTGGCGATGCACCCGTCGAGCCAGAGCTTACCGAGCACCGCCGAGAGCGCGCCGCCCTGGAAAGGCAGGCAGGCGAGAGGTCCTGTTCCCAAGATTGTTGCGCGCTACCTCATCGAGGCGGATTCGCTGACTTCGGCGCCCGCGGTGAGGGGGTGCCTGACCCGCATTCGGGTCAGTTGCCCGGTCCGGCAGGACGCAACATCCCGCGTTTTGTCGGTGGCATCCGGCACCATGTACACGTGGCTGACGAACTGCTCTCGCCGGAGCGCGGCCGGGAGAAGCCGCAGGGCGGTCCTCCCGGTGCGGCGCAGCCCTTCAGCCATCTCGGCGTACCGCACGCCGGGCAATACCGGCGCCTGCTCCGGATCTTCGCGCGGGCGAGGGAACGCTTCATCGTCCACCTGCGCCCGGAGGACGTCGCCGCGGAGCTGCGGGCCGAAGCCGATGACCAGCTGACCGAGGCGCTGGACCAGCTAGTCCGGTGGGGCAACCTGCGGGCCGACGTCGACACCAGCCGGGTCACCACCGTGGAGGACTTTCACCGCAAGCGGTCGCTTTACCAGCTCACCGCAGAAGGGCAGGCGGCCGAGCAGGCCATCGCGTTCTACGAGGAGGCGATCGGGCGGCGCGGCCAGCTCCAGTCGGTCGCCCTGGCCGACATCGCCGACCGGCTCCGGGCCCTGC
>NZ_JBARCR010000303.1:0-2311 GCF_049794275.1 Trebonia sp. | reverse complement strand
TGTTCATGTCACGCGCGGCGAACAGGCAGTCTTCGGACTGATCACGGATGGAATCGCGGTCGTGCAGTGTCATGGTCAGCATCTCCTTGATCGAGCGCCACTCAGCACCGGCGATCACCCTGGCCCGGCACCAACCTCGAAGCGTCGCCTGCTCCCTGACCCCGATACTGGCCGGCCTGACCCATGCCGTCATCACCCGATGAGAGGTAGTGATCCTCGTGCAGTCCGTCAGCGTGTCAGGCGGCGCGAAGCCCGCATCCGGTAATCGTCATGATGAGGCCGCATTCGGTTGATCACTTCACCCCATCAGGGTGATGGAACTGGCTCAGCCGCAAGGTGGAATGGTACTGGGGGCAAGCGGAGGGATGTGGGCCAGGCGGCCGTCGGGTCAGCGGCGGGGTGCCTGGAATGGAGCATCAGCCGGGCGCTGGCTGCGGGCGCGGTCCAGGACGAGATGCCTGACATGCGGCCGTCGATCGCCCTGGTGGCCGGGCTTGGCCGGGTCGTCTGCGCCGCCCCCGATGTGGCAATCGCGCCGCGCTGGAGGAACCGGACGATTACCGGTAACTCCAGGCAAGGCGGAAGGAGAAGGAGTGGTCATGACTGTGAAGACTGAAGGTAGCGTGTCGGCGAGGGCCGCGCGGTCATCCGGTAAAGGTCCAGTGCGGGCCGGGACGGTGGGGCAGCTGAGCCGGGCGGACCGGATGGCCCGGGGGAAGGACGCCCGGGCGGTGGCTCCGCTGGAGTCGCATGCGGAGTTCGTCCCGGCCAGGAAACGGGATCCGGTGGGGCTGCTCCTGGAGCAGGCCAAGACGCGGGTGCCGGAACTGGTACCGGTACGCCACGGGCGGATGCTGGTGTCGCCGTTCACGTTCTACCGAGGCGCAGCGCTGCCGATGGCGGCCGACCTGGCCACCACTCCCGCGTCGGGGCTGCGGGTACAGCTGTGCGGGGATGCCCACCTGTCGAACTTCGGCGCGTTCGCCTCGCCGGAGCGCAGCCTGGTCTTCGACGTCAACGACTTCGACGAGACCCTGCCCGGGCCGTTCGAGTGGGATGTCAAGCGGCTGGCCGCGAGCATGACGGTGGCCGGACGGGACAACGGGTTCACCGCCAAGGACTGCCGCAAGATCACCCTGGCGGCGGGAGAAGGGTATCGCACCGCGATGCGCGGGTTCGCGGACCAGACCTTCATGGACGTGTGGTACACGCACGTGGACATCCAGTCGGCCCTGGCCGAGTTCCGGTCCGAGATGAAGACGAAAAACTACAAGGAAGCCCAGAAGATGCTGGGCAAGGCGCACACCAGCGACACCATGAAGGCCGTGGGTAAGCTGACCACCGTGGTCGACGGGCAGCGGCGGATCATCAGCCAGCCCCCGCTGATCGTCCCGGTCGAGGAGATCTTCGCCGGCGTGCAGGCCGACGCGATCTACGCACTGATCCGCACCGTGCTGGGCAAGTACCGGCGCACCCTGCAGTCCGACCGGCGGCACCTGCTCGAGCAGTTCACCATGGTGCAGGTGGCCCGCAAGGTGGTGGGGGTCGGCAGTGTCGGCACGCGCGCCTATGTCGTGCTGATGGATGCCGGCGACGGCGTCGAGCCGTTGTTCCTGCAGGCCAAGGAGGCCCAGCCATCGGTCCTGGCCGAATATGCCGGGCGCAGCCAGTACAACAACCAGGGCGAGCGCGCCGTGGCCGGGCAGCACCTGATGCAGGCCGAGAGTGACATCTTCCTCGGCTGGACCCGCGTCCCCAACCCCCTCGACGGGATAGACCGCGACTTCTACGTCCGCCAGCTGAAGGACTGGAAGTTCTCCATACCGATCGAGCTGATGATCCCGCAGGGCATGACGCTGTACGCCCGGCTGTGCGGGGCGACCCTGGCCCGGGCGCACGCTCGCTCCGGGGACCGCATCGCGCTGGCCGCCTACCTCGGCGGCTCGGACAAGTTCGACCAGGCCATCGCCGACTTCGCCGAAACCTACGCCGACCAGAACGAACTCGACTACGCCGCGCTCCAGGCCGCCGTCAAGGACGGCAAAGCCGAAGCCACCACCGAAATCTAAGAGCCTGTCGGGGCATGAGCGGTAGCGACGCGCGTCATCGGGCCACCCGGTCGCAGCGCGCGGCCAGGCGAGGATGATGACGGATGCTGGCTGACGGGCGATGAGCGCCGAGTTCTTCGCGCTGGCGTTCCTCTCGGCGCTGAACCCCAAGCTGCTGGCTCTCAAGCCGGAGACGACTTCGATCTAACGGAAGCTCGGGCCTCCGCACGCTGCCAGGCGGTCTCGGCCGCGGGATCTCGGCC
>NZ_JBARCR010000302.1:0-2458 GCF_049794275.1 Trebonia sp. | reverse complement strand
CAGAATGACCCCGCAAGACGAACCCCGGGTTCTGGGGCTGGCCCGCGTGCCGTGACCGGGCCTCCGCCCCGGCCGGGATGCCAACATCCCCGCCTCACCTGCGGTAGTTCTAGCTGCGATCAGCCTGCCGGGCCTGGGATGGGCTGCCGGACTGGCTGCTCAATGCGTCCGCCAGGGCCGGGCTGGGTACCGGGGCGGCATCGACCGGCGGTGCCGCGTTCCTGAGTTCCTCAAGCCGGCTCTTGGACGGCACCAGCAGGGTTATGATCAGCGCGCCGAGGCCGAGCAGCGCCGCCGACACCGTGAACGCTATGGTGTAGCCGTGCACCGCTGCGGTGGCCGGCGCCAGCTGGCCCGCGTGATGCGCGGCCAGGTAGGTGGCCGTCGCCGTCAGCGCCACTGTGCTCAGCGCCGCGGTCCCGATTGACCCGCCGACCTGCTGCATCGTGTTGACCAGCGCCGAGGCCACGCCCGAGTCCTGCCGGGCCACGCCGGTGGTGGCGGTGTTGATGGCCGGCGAGAAGATCATGCCGAAGCCGACGCCCATGGCCAGCAGCGCCGGCAGGACGCTGCCCGCGTAGCTGGAGGTCACGGTGAGCTGGGTGAGGTAGGCCATTCCGCCGCCGCCGATGAGCATGCCTGCAGCGATCAGCGCCCGCGGCCCGAGCCGGGGCAGCAGCACGATGCTGGAAGTGTTCGAGCTGATCAGGATGCAGGCGATCATCGGCAGGAAGGCCAGCCCGCTGGCCACCGGGCTGTAACCCTTGACCAGCTGAAGGTAATAGGTGAGGAACAGGAACACGCCGAAGATCGCGATCCCGGTCAGGCCGACCGCGACGTAGGAGCCGCCCCTGGCCCGGTTCAGGATCACCCGCAGCGGCAGCAGGGGGTGGCTGACCCGGTGCTCGGCGAAGGCGAACGCCGCGAGCAGCAGCACGCCGACGGCCAGCGAGCCGATGGTCAGGGCGGCGGTCCAGCCGGCAACCTCCGCGTGCGAGAACCCGAACACGATGAGGAACAGCCCCGCCGAGGAAAGCACCGCTCCCGCCCAGTCCATCCGCGGGCGGTGGTCCGGCCGAGTGCCCCGCATGTAAGCCAGGGCGCCGGCGATCGCGATCGCGGCGAAGATCAGGTTGACATACAGGCACCAGCGCCAGGACAAATACTCGGTCAGGACGCCGCCGAGGATCAGGCCCACCGCGCCGCCGCCGACGGCGACCGACCCGAAGACGCCGAACGCCCGGCCGCGCTCGCGGGGGTCACGGAAGGTGCTGACCAGGGTGCCCAGGGCGGCGGGCGCGAGGATGGCGCCGAACGCGCCCTGAAGCGCCCGGGCGAGCACAAGCGTCTCGAACGAGGTGGCGGCGCCGCCAAGGGCCGAGGCGAGAGCGAACCCGGCCAGGCCGGTAATGAACACCCGCTTGCGACTGAACATGTCACCGATCCGGCCGCCGAGCAGCAGCAGGCTGCCGAAGGCCAGGGCGTAGGCGGTCACTATCCACTGGCGGTCGCTGTTGGGAAATCCCAGCGCGTGCTGGGCCGACGGCAGGGCGATGTTCACGACGGTGGCGTCCAGCACCACCATCAGCTGGGCGACGGCCACGATCACCAGGATGAGCCAGCGATGATCGCTGGCAGCCGGGCGTTGGCTGCCTGCGGCAGAAGGCACAGATGACATGGAGAGCTATACCCCCGGGTGAGAAGTGTGGCTGGTCTGGGTAGTGCGGGTCGCGCAGAGCGCGGCGATCATGCCGGAACCACAGGTGTGCCGGGCACAGCCGGCGAGGTGATCAGCGGCCGGGCCGCGTCGTCGAGGACGTCGAGCAGGCGGAGCAGGGTTGCCCGGTCCTCCTGGCTCAGGGCGCCAAAGATCTGCCCCAGCAGCCGCTCGCGGGCAGCGGACGCCACACCCAGGCAGGCCTCGCCCGCCTCGGTGATGGCGACGAGCTTGGCCCGGCGGTCGGTGGCGTCCGGCCGGCGCTCGGCCAGGCCTTGGCGCTCCAGCGCGTCGACGACGTCGGTGATGGAGTGCGGGGACAGCCCGAAATCGGCGGCCAGAACACTCTGCCGGGTGGGTCCCTGCTCCCGGAGCCGCAGCAGTACCTTGGTCCGGGCCATCGACAGGCCGCATCCGCTCATCTCGTCATTGACGGCGCGGAACAGCCGGTGATGAACCGCGATGTACCGCTCGCCTGCCTGTTCGGGCGTGATCATGGCTGCACCTCTGTCATTCACAGACGCTGAGCCTCCTCATCATGAGGTGCCTCACGTTGTTAATCCTCATAATGAGAGGCCTCATGGATTTATTCCGGCGCCGGCCGGTCTGGGCTGGCGCTTCAGCCCCGCCCGGCACGGGGCCAGCCAGCGCCCGCGCGCCGAAGCTTCGCTGCGCGCCCTCGCGGTTAGCGTCGCGTCCCGTCGGACCCGTCAGCGCCGACAGTCGGCGCCGGTCCACGCG
>NZ_JBARCR010000301.1:0-2791 GCF_049794275.1 Trebonia sp. | reverse complement strand
GGCGGAGCGCGCCCTGATCGACGAGCGGCGCAAGCAGCGGGTGCGCGCGCTCGGCTCGGTGCTGCGCAGCGCCGCGTCGGTCACGATCTTCTCCATCGCCGGGGTCACCATCCTCGGCGACCTGGGGATCAACCTCGCGCCGCTGCTCGCCAGCGCCGGCGTGGTGGGCATCGCGGTCGGATTCGGGGCGCAGAACCTGGTCCGCGACTACCTGTCCGGCGTCTTCATGCTGGTCGAGGACCAGTACGGGGTCGGGGACGTGATCACGGTGGGCGACGCCACCGGGACCGTGGAGACGGTGACGCTGCGGATCACGCGGCTGCGTTCCGTGAATGGCATCGTCTGGCACATCCGCAACGGCGCCATCGAGACGGTGGGCAACGAGTCCCAGGGGTGGGCGCGCGCGGTGCTCGACTTCCCCGTGCCGTACACCGCCGACCTGACCACGATCCGGACGCTGCTCGCGGATACCGTGGCGGGCATGTGGAACGAGCCGGTCTGGCGCACCGTGATGATCGAGAAGCCGGAGGTGTGGGGCGCGCAGCAGGTCGACATGACGCCGCCGCCGACGGTCACCATGCGGGTGGTGGTGAAGACCGCGCCGCTGCGGCAGTGGGAAGTGGAGCGGGAGATGCGCGCCAGGGTCAAGGCCGCCCTCGACACCGCGGGGATCACGCCCGCGTCCGCTCTCGTGAGCTAGGTAGGGTTGACCTGTCATGAGCGAGGAGAGCACGCGGCCGCCGCTGACCTTTTACGAGGCTGTCGGCGGCGAGGAGACGTTTACCCGGCTGGTGCACCGGTTCTACGAAGAGGTGGCCGCCGACCCGGTGCTGCGGGCGGTCTACCCGGCGCAAGACCTGGGGCCGGCTGAGGAGCACCTGCGATTGTTCCTCATGCAGTACTGGGGCGGGCCGACGACGTACAACGAACTGCGCGGGCATCCGCGGCTGCGGATGCGGCACGTGCGATTTCACATTGGCGAGACCGAACGCGACTTGTGGCTGACGCATATGCGGACGGCGCTCGACTCGGTGGAGCTTGACCCGGCGCTCGACGCGCAGCTGTGGGACTACCTGGTGATGGCCGCGCACTCGCTGGTGAACGTCGTCCCTGAGAACACGCCGGGTCCTTCGGGGCGCGGCGACCTGGGGATCACGCCGACGTAGCTTTTCGGGCTTTTCGGGGCTTTTCCGGTCCTGCTTGGGTCTTCAGGTCTTCAGGTCCGGCCGAAGTACGCGGCCGGGGTCGTGCCGGTCTCCCGGCGGAAGGCGGCGGTGAACGCGCTCGGCGTCTGGTACCCCACCCGGGCGGCGATACGGCTGACAACCTCGCCGCTGGCGAGCAGCGGCAGCGCCGACTGGAGCCGCAGCAGCGTTCGCCAGCGGCCGAAGGGCAGCCCGGTCGCGGTCACGAACGCGCGGGCCAGCGTCCGCTCGCTTGCCCCGACCGCGCGGCCCCATTCCGCGAGCGTCTTCTGGTCGGCCGGGTTGTCGCTCAGCTGGCGGGCCACCGAACCGGCGATGGGGTCGCCGGGGAACGGCACGTTCAGCGTGGTTACCGGGAGCGGCGTCAGCAGGTCGGACAGCAGCGCCTCCGCATGCTCGCGCTGGGCGGCGGTCAGCTCGCCGCTCAGGTAGCCGATCACCTCGGCGAGCAGCGGGCTCGCCGCGACCACGGTCGGCGCGTCCCAGGTCACCGGCGACATCTCTGGCGGCACGTAGACGCTGCGCATCGTCGCCCGTCCCGACGCGCCCGTCTCGTGCGGCAGGCCCGCCGGGATCCACAGCGCGCGGCTCGGCGGCAGCACCCAGGTCGTTCCCCCGGTGAGCTCGGTGAGTCCAGTGAGGCCGGTGAGCCCAGTGAGCACGGTGAGCACTCCGGCCGACGCCCACGCCAGCTGATGGTCCTCGTGAACGTGCCAGTCGAAGAGGGTGCTCGGCGACATCGGGAAGGTGACGACGAAGAAGCCATCGGGTGCGCCGATCCGAGGCTGGCTGAATCGCGACACAGCATGGCAGCCTACGCGCTATGCGCACCGCCGCCGTGGGTCGTAACGTACCGTCACGTGAACAAGCGGCACGCTGAACTGCTGGGCACGGCTGAATGGGCCGCGTTCCTGCACGAGGAGATCCTGTCGGTCGTCACGCAGGGCGCTGACCTGGGAGACGACCTGCTGGAGATCGGCCCGGGACCCGGCGCGGCGACCGAGTGGCTGCGGCACCGGGTTCGCCGCCTCGTCGCTGTCGAACTCGAGCCGGAGGCTGCCGCCTTGCTTGGCGCGCGGTTCGCCGGGACGAACGTCGAGGCGGTGGCCGGCGACGCCACCGCGCTCGCCTACCCTGACGAGTCCTTCGACACGGTCGGCATGTTCACCATGCTGCACCACGTCCCCACCCGCGCCCGGCAAGACGCCATCCTCGCCGGCGCGCTGCGCGCGCTGCGGCCTGGCGGCACGCTGATCGGCTCGGACAGCCTGGCGAGCGACCGGCTGCACCGGTTCCACGAGGGTGACACGTACAACCCGGTCGAGCCCGCGGCGTTCCTCACCCGGCTGCAGACGATTGGCTTCGGCGAGATCACGCTCATGGTTGGCGAGCGGCTGCTGTTCCGCGCGCGGAAACCCGTGGCCGAGGGCTAGCCGGCCGGCCATCGTGTCACCCGATCGGGTGTCATGACAGTGCCGCCTTGATCGGGAATGCTGACTTATGCGTCACGCCGCAGGACGCCCGGCCACGCAGCTGGCTGATTCGCCCGGGACCCGGGGGACCTGGGGGCAACTCCAGTTGGGGGG
>NZ_JBARCR010000300.1:0-2394 GCF_049794275.1 Trebonia sp. | reverse complement strand
TCGTCGTCGTAGTGCTTGCGCACCTGGGCCCAGGTCTCGTCGGACACGCCGTGGTAGGCGTCGGCCAGCCGGGTGCCCTCCTCGGTGAGCGCCAGCGCGGCCTGCTCGGCCTCGGTGAACACGGTGGCCTCACGCCAGGCGGCGACCAGGTTGAGCCGGACCGAGGTTTCGCCGGCGGCCGCGGCGTCCTTGGTGTGGAGGTCGACGCACCAACCGCAGCCGTTGATCTGGCTGGCGCGCAGCGCCATTAGCTGCTGGGTGGCCTTGGGCAGCGGCGACTGCGCGATCACCAGGCTGGCGTTGGCAAACCGCTTGCTGAACTTGGCGCCGATCTCGTTGTCGAACATGTTGAACCGGGGTTCCACGACTTCGTCCTTACTTGTGGGGTTGCGTACTGCGCGGATCGTTCGCGCGGCGTCTTGCCGAGCATGGAGATGCCGACGACCCGATCTTTGTGACAGTGCAGCTAGTGACCTGCGGCACCGATCGTGGCGTGTCACAAAGCGGTTGGGACCGGGGTCTTGTGTGTGGCACGGTCGAGAGCGAACGGGTAGGAGCCAGCTATGAGCGAGCGCAGCGAGCCAGGAATGAACACAGCCGAGCCGCTCGCTCGTGGCGGGCGCATGGACTCCGCTACCGAGGCGTTCACCGCCCACCGCAACCTGCGGTTCACCGTCGCCTACGAGATGCTCGGCTCGGCCGCCGACGCCGAAGACGTCCTGCAGGAGACCTGGCTGCGCTGGGCGGGGGTCGATCTGGGCACGGTGCGGGATCAGCGGGCCTACCTGGTCCGGATCACCACCCGACAGGCGCTGACCCGGCTGCGCACGCTCGGCCGCCGCAAGGAGTCCTACGTCGGCCCCTGGCTGCCCGAGCCGCTGCTCACCACGCCCGACGTGGCCGAGGATGTCGAGCTCGCAGACAGCGTCTCGATGGCGATGCTGCTGGTGCTCGAGACCCTCATGCCGACCGAGCGGGCGGTGTTCGTGCTGCGCGAGGTGTTCGACGTGCCCTACGAGGAGATCGCCGAAGCCGTCGGCAAGAACCCCGCCGCGGTCCGCCAGATCGCCCGCCGGGCACGGGAGCACGTCGCGGCGCGGCGGCCGCGCGGGGTGGTTTCCGCGGCCGAGACCAGGCACGCGCTCGAGGCGTTCCAGCGGGCGGCGGAAACAGGCGACCTGCAAGGCCTGCTCGACATCCTCGCGCCGGACGTCGTCTTCCTCGGCGACGGCGGCGGGGTCGTGCAGGCCGTGCGGATACCGGTCGTGGGGGCCGGGCGGGTGGCCCGCCTGCTGACCATCGGACTGGGCAGGATAGCTGCCGAGGCCGCACTGCGGCTGGAGCCGGCCCAGGTCAACGGCTACCCGGCGCTTATCCTCCGGCTCGACGGCGAGGTCGACACCGTTGTGGCGCTGCGCATCGACGACGGCCTGATCACCGGGCTGTACTCCGTGCGCAATCCCGAGAAGCTGTCGCACATGGAGCGGGAGACCGCGCTGCGCCGCTGAGCCGGCTGGTCACGGGACGGGCTTGCGGAAGAACACCCGGCGGAAGCCGTCTTGCTCGTGCCGGCGGATCTCCGCGTACCCGTGTCTTGTGTAGTACGCGATGTTCTGCGGCGATGAGCTCGGCGTCGTCCGAGCCTACGAGCGCCCCGCAGCGGTGCTCGCGGCGCGCCGGGAGTGGATGCTCGCCGAGCGCTACATTGAGCCGGGACTGGTGTTCTGTCGTGAGCGCGGCCTGGAGTCATCGCTGGCGTGGCTGACCGTGCTGGCGGCCGAGGCGGGGCTCGCCCGGGGACGATGGGACGACGCTGCCAGCACCGCCGGTACGATCCTGACCTGGCCGGCGGAGGGGTTCAGCCACCCCCGCATCAGCGCGCTGGTTATCCTGGCCCGGGTCCGGGCGCGGCGCGGCGAGCCCGGGTACCGGCCGCTGCTGGATGAGGCGGCCTCGATCGCCAAGGCCGCGCCTACCGTGCAGGCTGCGCTGCTGATCGGCGCCGCTCGCGCGGAGGCCGCGTGGCTGGAAGGGGCACCGGCGGAGCGGATCGGTGCGGAGACCGCATCCGCGGGCGAGCCGGGACCGAGCGACGTCCGCTGGTTCGCTGGCGAGACCGAAGTCTGGCGTCACCGGGCCGGGCTGGACTGTGGTGATCCGGCCGAGCTTCCCGAACCGTACCGGCTGGAGATCACCGGGGATGCCGAGGGCGCAGCCAGCTGGTGGCAGGAGCGAGGCTGCACCTACGATGCGGCGCTGGCGCTGGCGCTGGCCGGCCCCGGTGACCGGGCCGCGCTGCGCCGCGCGCTGGACCTGCTACAAGGGCTTGGCGCTCACCCGGCGGCGGCGGCCGTGGCGCGGCGGCTGCGCGCCCTCGGGGAACAAGGCATACCG
>NZ_JBARCR010000299.1:0-4646 GCF_049794275.1 Trebonia sp. | reverse complement strand
GGTGAGCCCCCGCGGCCGCGGCGCGGCGGTCAGCCGTTGCGGATCAGTCACCCGCCGGCGGCTGGGTCCAGCCGGCCGTCTTGATCCACTTGTTATGGCCGGCGTACTCGAAGAACTGCGAGCGGTTGTTGCAGACGCCGGGCGCGCTCGGGTCGTAACCGCACTCCAGCTGCGGGGCGCCGAGGGCCTGCGGGCCCTTGAACGCCTTCACGGCCGACAGGATCGCGGCCGGGGTCAGGTTGGCGTAGCCGACCTGGTTGAGGACCTTGTCGATCGTCATCATCTGGCCGAAGTCGACGATGTTCCACGGGTCGGGCGCGTTCGCCGGCGTGGAGTAGGTCTGCGCCAGCTTCATGTACTCGATCATGCCCGGGTCGGTCGTGTCGCCGAACAGCGAGCTGGCGATGAGGTAGGTCCACTTGGGAAAGTCGCCGCCGAGGCCCGCCGCGACCTGGCCATTGAGGCACAGCGGCGCGGCGAGGATCTTCTTGGGGTCAGTAATGCCCTGCTGGGTGAGCGCCTTCTGAAGGTTCACGCAGTCCGGGGCGGCGACGGCGGGGATGACCAGGTCGGCCGAGGCGGCCCCGGTCGACGCGAGCACGCCGGTCAGGTCGGTGGTGTTCGGCGGGTACGGGCCCATCTTCACGGAGATGCCGGCCGCCTTCAGCCCCGCCTCGGTGGCCAGCGCGCCGGGGGTGGCCGAGGCGGTGTCGGGGTAGAGGATCACCGCGGTCTTGGCGTGCAGCACGTCCCGGCCGTAGGTGCCCATCGGCCCGAGCACGCTGGTGGCGTCACCGAAGAGCACCGCGGTGTTCTTCTGCTGACCGTCGATGGAGAGCGGGGCCACGCCGCCGACCACCGGGAGCGCGCCGCCCAGCGTGCTGTAGAAGGACTGCGCGCCGATTACCGTGGCGCCCATGGAGATCACGTGGACGTTCTTGTTCGCGAGGAACTTCTGGGCGCAGCCGGTGCCCTCTTCCTCGGCGGAGGCGATGAAGCAGGTGTCCAGCACGATCGGGTGGCCGTCGACACCGCCGAGCTGGGCGTTGATGTACTTGATCGCCATCTCCGTGCCGTCGGTGGCGTGCTGGCCGATCACCTGCGCGCCGCCCTGCTGGTTGACGAAGCCGATGGTGACCGGCGTCAGCGAGCTGTTCGCCGGGCCTGACTTGCCGCCCGTGTAGGTCAGGTAGTTGGTGACCGACTGCGCGCCGAGGCCGCCGGTGGTGCCGCTCGGGGACGGTGCCGCGGCGGCGCTGGTGGCCGGTGGGGTCGTGCTGGAACTCGAGCTCGAGCTACAACCAGCCGCTGCCAGGAGCGCTACCGCGAGGGCGGCGATCCCGGCATAAGCGGTTTTTCTGTGTCTACGCAATTTCGTTTCCTCCTGGGATATCTGGTCTTCTCAAGTCGCCTGGAAAGATGGCGATGACCGCGGTGGCGCCGCGGATCACGCCTCGGCCTTTACGCCCCATAGCTCGCGGGACGCTATCCGCGCGCCCTCGACGAGTGAGGCTAGTTTGGCCCACTGGATTTCCTCGTGCACCCGGTGCACAAAGGCGCCCTGCGCGAACCCGCAGTCGGTGCCGCCCATCACCCGGTCCCTGCCGACCACGTTCGCGAGCCGCACCAGGCGCTGCGCGACGAGTTCGGGGTGCTCGACGACATTGGTGTGGTGCGTGACCACGCCGGGGACCAGGACCTTGTCCGCCGGCAGCGTGACGTCTTCCCAGATCGCCCACTCGTGCTCGTGCCGCGGGTTGGCCTGCTCCATCAGGTAGTACTTCGCCCGCACCTGGAGCACGAGGTCGACCGAGTCGCGCAGCGGCGGGTCGTAGGCGTGCGGCCCGTGCCAGCTGCCGAAGCAGATGTGGTACCTGATCTGCTCCTCGGGCAGCCCGCGCAGCGCGTGGTTGAGCGCGTCCACCCGCAGCTGCGCCCACCGCCGGTAGTCCTCCCACGATTGTCCTTTGGACAGCATGGTGTCCGCCTCGTGCATCAGTACCGCGTCGTCGACCTGCAGCAGCAGCCCGGCGTCGGTGATGCCTTTGTACTCCTCGTGCAGCGCGTCGGCGAGCGCGTAGACGAACTCCTCGTCGGACGGGTAGTACTCGTTCTTCAGCCAGTAGGCGCTGGCCGGGGCCACCACCGGCAGGAACGCCTCGGAGTGGGCCTTGCCCGCGGCGTCGAGGGCGGCCTTGAAGTTCGCGATGTCCCTGCCCAGCGCCGTCTTGTCGTAGGTCATCGGGCCGGTGCACACCCACTCCGACGCGCCGCCAGGACCGTCCCCTTCCTCCGGGTCAGCGGCGCCGGGACGGCCCAGGTCCCCGTCGGCACCGAGGCTGGTGCTGGCCCTGGCCGCCCGCTCGTCGAGCGAGTCGAGCTCCGCGTACGCGCCGGGGAAGTGCTGCCGGTCCCTGCTGGCCGGCATGATGCTGGCGAACCCGCCCTCCACGGGCCTGGACTCAAGCCCGGTCGTCCGCTCGTAGAGGTAAGTGATCCAGGTCGACTTGCCCATCTCGCCGTCGTCGATCACGTCGATGCCGGTCTCGACCTGCTTGGCGACCACGTCGGCCACCGCCCGGCCGAGGGCAGCACGGTAATCGGCGCTGTCGAACGCCTTCCCCTGGTCTATCGCGGACAGAAAGGAAAGGAGTTCCGCGGGCCTGATCAGGCTTCCGGCATGCGTGACCGGGATTCGCTCCATCGCCTTCTCCGCCTGTGACTGTGGGAGCCATCGGGAAATCTTCTCAAGCAAAGGCCCGCAGCGTGACGTCAGTCAACTGGCTTTATGATCTTCGGCGGTCACAATCAAGTCACGTGTCCGGTGGCCACACATCGATGACCGGCAACTTGGCGACAACCCCAATGCAGCGATAACGATGCGGGGTACAAGCTGGCCAAGAGGCTGTTTGTCCTGTACAAGACAGGTATTATGAGCGACCGGATTGTTGTTTGCCGGCAGGCAAATTAATAACGAGTGACCGAGGTAAGGCGGGCTTGGACGACATGGCTAGCGACGACGTGGCTGGCGGCGACGGGGCTGTCGACAACAAGGCTGTCGACAACAAGGCTGTCGGCAAGAGCGCGGGCAACAACAGGGCTGGCGGTGACGCGGTACTCGAGCTGGACGGGCTGAGCGTGGGCTACGACCGCGCGCTGGTCGTGCGCGACCTGAGTCTCACCGTCGGCCACGGCGAGGTGGTGGCGCTGCTCGGCGCCAACGGCGCAGGGAAGACGACCACGCTGCGCGCGATCTCCGGCCTGCTGAAGCACCCACCGGGAACCATCAGGTTCGGCGGCACCGACCTCGCCGGCGTGGCGCCGACCGCGCGAGCCCGGCTCGGCATCGCGCACGTGCCGTTTGACCGCGGCATCTTCTTCGGGCTGACGGTGGCCGAGCACTTCCGGCTCGACGGCCTCGGCTCGCCGGCGCAGATGGACACGGCGTTCGACCACTTCCCCGCGCTGCGCGACCTGCACGACCGCAAGGCTGGCCTGCTGTCCGGCGGTGAGCAGCAGATGCTCGCGCTCGCCCGCGCGCTCAGCCGCACGCCCAAGCTGCTCATGCTTGACGAGATGAGCCTCGGCCTCGCCCCGGTCATCGTCGGCCGTCTGCTGCCGGTGGTGCGGGACTACGCGACGTCGACCGGGACCGGGGTGCTGCTCGTCGAGCAGCACGTGCACATGGCGCTGAAGATCGCCGACCGGGGCTACATCCTGGCGCACGGTAATCTCACCGCCAGCGGCACCGCCGAGAGCCTGTCGAAGGACAGCGCGCTGCTCGCCGCGAGCTACCTCGGCTCCGCCTCGGAAAGCACCGCCGCGGAAAGCGACGGGCAGGCCGCCGCGGGATAGGCCGCGGCGGAGCGGCCGCTAGCGGCTGAAGCCCCAGTTCAGCATCGCGGTCGCGTCGCGGACCGGTGCGGCCTGGTCGGACGCCGACTCGGACGCTGCGGAGTGCAGCACCGCGCCGATCAGCGTCGTGCTGCCGCGCCGCGCCTCGAACAGCAGGCACTCCCCGGCCGCGGCAGTGAACCCGGTCTTGATGCCGACCGCCCCTGAGTAGCTGGTCAGCAGCTGGTTCAGGTTCTTCCAGGTGTGCGCCCGGTGCCCGGCGCCGGCCGCCAGATGGTAGCTCCGCGTCGCCACCACCTGGCGGAACACCGCCAGCTTCATCGCGTCCCGCCCCAGGCTGATCAGGTCGCGCACCGTGGAGTAGTTGGTGTACTGGCCGGGGTTCGGCAGCCCGCTCGGGTCGGAGAAGTGCGTCTTCGACAGGCCGAGCTTCCTGGCGGTCGCGTTCATCTTCGCGACAAACGCGGTGAATCCCGGGCCGTACGCCACGGCCAGCGTGTACGCCGCGTCGCAGCCGGACGGCAGCATCATCGCGTACAGCAGCTGCAGGGCGGTCAGCTTCTCCCCCGGCACTAGCCCCGCGGTGGACGCGTCGTACGTCTTGTCGTAGGCCACGATGCCCTCGGGCACGGTGATCACCCGGTTGAGGTCGCCGGCCTCGATGACCGCGTACGCGGTCATCACCTTGGTGACGCTGCCCATCGGCCGCTCGCTGACCGACGAGCGGCTCCACAGGTCGGCGCCGGTGGCGGCGTTCGCCAGCTCGGCCCACGGCGCCCGCACCCCGGCAG
>NZ_JBARCR010000298.1:0-3359 GCF_049794275.1 Trebonia sp. | reverse complement strand
ATCCCAGGTAGCCGATCCACCCGCCGCCGAACGCCGGGTCCGTGCCCGCACCGGGAGCCGGCGGCGCCGGCAGTGCGTCGTCGAGGACATCGTCCAGCGGCCCGCTCGCGCTGCTTCGTACCAGCCGGGGCCGCGACCCGACGATGTCGCAGCCGCCGGCCCACGCGCCGAACAGCGCCACAGGATGCGGGTCCGCCCGGACCAGGCGCAGCACCTGCACGGGCGTGAGATCCCAGTTAAGCGGCCTGCGGACCAGGCGGATGTCCGGCATGGGTAGACGATAACCGGCCCGGTCCAGCGCCAGCCTTGGCCCGCACGACAAAAAGCCAGCTAGGGGTGCGGTGGGGAGCCCAGTCAGCGACGGCGCCGGAGCGTACCATTAAGGTCACGCAGGCGGAGCCGAGGTACCGGAGGCTGCGATGGCGCTGCGAGCACGGCGGACCGTTGTGGTGTGGCGCTCGTCCCGCGGCCTGGCCGGCAGGTACAGCTTGACGGCGCTCCCACGGCCCGCGAGCACCCGGCGGCTGCGCAGGCTTCTTCGCACCAGCGGCCTGCTCACGGCCGTCGGCCTGATCCGGCTGGGACACGCGCTGCGGTTGCGCTGGCTGCCCCTGCTGGCGGGCGGGGCGCTGACCGCGACTGGCATCCTGCTGAACGACGGAGCGGGCGCCCTCGCCTTCCTCGCTGGGTTCCTGTTCCTCTTTGCCGCGCTGGTCATGCACGTCAGCCCGCCCGCGGGCCGCGACCGGAGGCTGGCGCTGGAGCGCGAGCTCGCGGACTATTCGACCCCGGCCGAGCGGCGCGACCTCGAAGCGATTCTCGAC
Source organism: Trebonia sp. (assembly GCF_049794275.1). Taxonomy (NCBI): domain Bacteria; kingdom Bacillati; phylum Actinomycetota; class Actinomycetes; order Streptosporangiales; family Treboniaceae; genus Trebonia; species Trebonia sp. Next base: position 2,535 of record NZ_JBARCR010000298.1, on the reverse strand, counting down.
CGGTACTCAGACGGCGACACGAGCGAGCTGCGTGACATTCTCACCAGGCAAGCCACGGCCACCGATGACAACAGGGTTCCAGGCATCGGACGGCTCCCGGCCAACCCCCGGTGACACCGCAGGGGATACCCGCGGCATCAGGCACCCGGTCACGCGGAGACCGGCGCGCCCAGCGTGACCGGCTGACGGGACGCGACCTGCTGCGCCAGGGACTCGAGGACTGGCAGCGCGGCCTCGAGCACGGCGAGGTCGTCAGGGCCGAGCCGGGCGACGCACGTCGCGAGCCGGGTGGCGCCGTCCTGCCGGACGGCGTCCAGCAGCGCCGAGCCCGCGCTGGTGATCGCGATGACGCAGGCCCGGTGGTCGGCCTCGTCGGGGCGGCGCTCCAGCCAGCCGGAGGCGGCCATGATGTCCACGATCCGCGACATGGTGGACACCTGCACCCCGAGCCTGGAGGCGAAGCCGCCGAGCCGCATCGGGCCCGCGTCGGCCAGCACGGCGAGGGCGGTGAGCCGGGTGGGCGTCAGCTCGCCTCGTTCGCCGCCCGCTTTCGCCGCGTCCTTGCCCGCCTGCTTCCCGGCATGGGCCAGCAGCTGCACCGCCACGCCGAGGCGGCCGGGCATGTCTGGCGTTGCGTCCGCGTCATTCATCGCTACCGTCCAATATTTGCCTTACACAAACTAAACTTATCCGCGCCGCGCTATGTTCCATAGTTAGCCGGCGGATAACCCAGAAAAGCCAGATCTCACCCGATTGTCCCGCATAGCATGCCGGATGGCGGGGAGCGATCGACCTACTGGCGTTCCCGAATTAGGAGGCCGGCCATGAGCAGGCGCCGGCGAATGGCCCTGCGGGTCGGCTTGCCGGCCGTCGCCGTGGTCGTCGCGTTCACGATCTCGCTGGTTGCCGCGCTGTCCAGTTCAGCGGCGCCGGCGCAGCCGTCCGCGCGCCCCACGCTCCCGCTGCACCCGCAGCCGGCGCCCATCCGGGTCGTCTCGACCCAGCTGTACTCCCCGTTCACCGGCGAGCCGGTCCGCGCGCTCAAGCCGGTGCTCGCGGTGAAGATCGACAACATCGTGACCGCGCGGCCGCAGACCGGGCTCCAGTCCGCCGACATCGTCTACGTCGAACCGGTCGAGGGCGGCCTCACCCGGTTCATGGCGGTGTTCTCCTCCCGCGTCCCGACGACGGTCGGCCCGGTGCGCAGCGCCCGCGAGAGCGACCTGTACCTGCTGCCCCAGTTCGGCCGCCCCGCGTTCGCCTGGTCCGGCGCGACCCCGCACCTGGTGCCGTTCATCGAGCGGGCGCATATCGCCGACCTGTACGCGCTCCAGGTGAACGGGTACTACCGGATCTCCTCCCGGGTCGCGCCTGAGAACCTGTACGCCAACCCGCGGACCCTGCTGAAGGAAGCGCCGAAGGCCAGCAAGGCCCGCGACATCGGGTTCCGGTTCGGGGCGCAGCCCGCCGGCGGGCGGGCGACCGGGTCGTACACGGTGAAGTACCCGGCGGCGACCTATACCTTCCGCTGGTCGGCGAAGGCGAAGCGGTGGCTGGTCTGGATGGACGGCGCGCCGGGCACGGCCACCGAGGGCGGCCAGCTCGGCGGCGCGACCGTGATCATCCAGGACGTCTATATCGGGAAGTCGCGGTTCGAGGAGTACGGTGGCCTGCCGCCGCTGGCGAGGTCGATCGGCTCCGGCACCGCGGTCATCCTGCGCAACGGCCGGGCGTACACCGTGCACTGGTCGCGGCCCGGCCTGAACAGCGGCACCACGTTCACGCTGCCCGGCGGCAAGCGGATGCTGTTCGCCCCCGGCCAGGTCTGGGTCGTGCTCGCGCCGGAGAGCCCCGCTAGCTACGTGAACGCCGCGCGGGTCTGAGCGGGACGGCCGGGAGCCGCAACCGTACGTTCAGATAAAAAAGTTATATTGAACGCGATGGAAGTTCGTATGGCGCGCGGATGAGTCGGCCCCGCTCCCGGTGGCTGACCAGGCACGTTCTCCTCGACCTCACGCCGCTGCGCCACTCGGCGGACTTCCGCGCGCTGATCGCCGGGCTCGGGGTGTCCAGCTTCGGCACCCAGCTGACCGCGGTCGCGGTGCCGTACCAGGTGTACGAGCTCACCCGCTCGTCGCTGTTCGTCGGGCTGGTGTCGCTCGCGCAGCTGTTCCCGCTGATTCTCGGGTCGCTGTTCGGCGGGTCGCTGGTGGACGCGGTGGACCGGCGGCGGATGCTGCTCGTGGTCGAGGCGCTTGGCGCGCTGTCGAGCGCCGGACTGGCGCTGAACGCGGACTTCGGTCCCGCGCTGTGGCCGCTGTTCCTGTTCCCGGCCGTGACCGCCGCGCTGAGCGGGATGGACAGCTCGGCGCGCGGCGCGATGGTGCCTGGCATGGTCGGGCTGGCGGCGGTTCCGGCGGCCAACGCGATGTTCCAGGCGCTGTTCCAGACCGGCGGGATCGTCGGGCCCGCGCTGGCCGGGCTGCTGCTCGCGGGGGCCGGCGTGCGGGCGGTGTACTGGATTGACGTCATTAG
>NZ_JBARCR010000297.1:0-3021 GCF_049794275.1 Trebonia sp. | reverse complement strand
CTGCGTGACTCCGGCGCGGACGGCGGCGTGGCCGCGGAGATCCAGGCGCTGGGGCGGCGCGCGCTGCCGCTGCAGATGGACATCGGCCAGGCCGGCCAGATAGGCCCGGCGGTCGCCGCGGCGGTGGCCTGGTTCGGCCGGCTGGACATCCTGGTGAACAACGCCGGGATCGCGCCGCGGAACCCGGCCGAGGACGTGCGGGAGGAAGACCTCGACGCGACGCTGGCGGTCAACCTCAAGGGGACGTTCCTAGCCAGCCAGGCCGCCGGGCGCGTCATGATCGGGCAGGGCCACGGGCGGATCATCAACATCGGGTCCCAGGCCGGCGCGGTCGCGCTGCCAGGCGAATCGGTGTACTGCATGACCAAAGCGGCCATCGCGCACCTGACCCGGTGCCTCGCCGTCGAATGGGGCCGGCACGGCATTACCGTGAACGCGGTCGCGCCCACGTTCATCGCCACGCCTGGCACCGAGTCCGCGCTGTCCGACCCGGAGTTCCGCGCGGACGTCATCGAGCGGATCGCGGCGCTGCACCGCATCGGGGAGCCGGCCGAAGTGGCCGGCGTGGTCGTGTTCCTCGCATCCCGGGCCGCCTCGCTCATCACCGGCGAGACGGTCCTGGTCGACGGCGGCTGGACCGCCCGGTGAGCCGGGTAGTCGTCATCGGGGCGACCGGGCACATCGGTCGCGCTGCACCCCGGCCACATCAGCGGGCCCGCGAGGTGCTCGGCTACGCGCCGCGCTACACCGCGCTCGGCGCGCTACACCGCGCTCGGCGCGCTGTGCGAGGCGCTGGCCTGGCTCGTGGGCAACGGCCAGGCCGACATCGGCGGCCAGTCGTTTCCGTCCGCAGCCGCCCCATGAACCAATCGCGCCTGATGGCTCATCAACTTCGTATCACTTTTCGTCTTCGTATCAGTTTCGGCCCTTTTCTGGGCTATTTAATCGTTTCAGAGGGGCCAGAAGTGATACGAAGATGGCCGACGAGGCCGGGACCCGCCGAAAGATCAGCACATTTGTGGGACTCCACAGGAACGGGCGGGCCGGGTTCGGCTGTGCGCCTAGTGTGGCGCGAAGCCCGTCAGGGCCGGTAGCCCGCGGCGCCGTCTGGTGATATGTCGTGGATAAGCGGTTCCAGCGCTGCGGCCGGGCCGCCGACTCCGGAGGTGTGCGATGACGCTGACCACCCGCCTGGACGAGAGCTCGGTCAGTGCCGCGATCGTGGCCCTCACCGAGGCGCTCGGGGACGACAACGTGATCACGTCCGCGGGCGAACTGCTCGACTACCGCGACCCTTACGACTACAAGGGCTCCGACGAGTACACCGGCGCGGCCGTGGTGACCCCGGAAAAAGTCGGGGACGTGCAGGAGATCGTGCGGATCGCCAACGAGTTCCGCGTCCCGCTGTGGACCTTCGGCCAGGGCCGCAACTACGCGTACGGCGGTCCCGCGCCCCGGGTCAAGGGCTCGATCCAGCTCAGCTTCCGCAAGATGAACCGGGTGCTCGACGTCGACGACGAGCTCGCCTACGCAGTCGTCGAGCCCGGCGTCCGCTTCCAGGACCTCTACGACCACCTCAGGGAAGGCGGCTACCGCCTCTGGCCGTCGATTCCCGACCTCGGCTGGGGCAGCGTCGTCGGCAACACCCTCGACAGCGGCCGCGGCTACACCAGGTACGGCGACCACCCCTCGACGCAGTGCGGCATGGAAGTCGTGCTCGCCAACGGCGAGCTGCTGCGCACCGGCATGGGCGGGCTGAGCGGCAGCAAGGTCTGGCACCTGTTCCGCGAGTCGTACGGCCCGAACCACGCGGGGCTCTTCTTCCAGTCGAACTTCGGGATCGTCACCAAGATGGGCGTCTGGCTGATGCGGGCGCCCGAGGTGTACGTCTCGGGCTGGGCCACCTGGCGCGACGATGAGCTGGTGGCCGGCGCCGTCGACGCGCTCCGCGAGCTGATGTTCGATGGCGTCATCACCAATCAGCCGCTCCTCGGCTTCGGCGGTCCCAGCGAGAGCGGGCGGGACCCTGGCCAGGGCGGCTGGATGGTCCGCTTCGCGCTGTACGGCCGCGAGCCCGTCATCGAAGCCCAGTACGCCCTGGTCCGCGAGGCGCTGACCCGCGTCGGCGACGTCCGCGTCGGACGGCGCGACTACCGCGGCGACGAGGAGCGCTGCGGCACCACGATCCACGACGACAAGGTGCAGGGCGGAGTTCCCGGCCTCGAGCTGCTGGAGATGTTCAAGAGGCTCAACGGCGAGGACGCCGGGCACCTCGACCTGTCCGCGCTCGGCCCGCTCGACGGCGCCGACGTCCTGGCGTCCATCAGGCTGCGCCGCGAGCTGTACGACCGCCACGGCCTCCCCTACGGCGCGGGGATCGTGCTGCTGCAGCGCTCCGCGCTGCACATCAGCCCTGTCGTCTTCGACACGCGCGACGAGCAGGCGACCCGCGCCGGCTACGCCGCCTACAACGCGATGGTCGAAGACCTCGCGAAGGCCGGCTACCCGGTCTACCGGACGAACATCCAGAGCATGGACGTGGTCGCCGACCAGTTCGACTTCGGTGACCACGCCCAGCGGCGGCTGAACGAGCGGCTCAAGGACCTGCTCGACCCCAACGGCATCCTGTCGCCAGGCAAGCAGGGCATCTGGCCCGCGCACATGCGGGACGGCGCCCTCTAGAGGCTGACTGCCAGCCGGAAGCGAGCACCACCAAGGCGGGGGTGGTTCCTTGCTTCCCGGCGGGCCCTCGGCGTGCGTGACTGGAAGCCAGTCATCGGGCACGCCCTGGAGGGTCAGCCATGACAATCAGCGAAACCGAGAAGGAAAAGAACACAGATAAGAAAACCGGGATGTCGGCCGTCATCTGGTCGTCGCTGCGCGCCTGCATGTTCCTAGCCGCGGCGATCGTCTTCTTCATGATCGGGTACCCCCTCAAGCCGGGCGGCGCGCCGCAGCTTCGATTCCCAGCCTGAAGACCGGCGTTGTGTCGTCCGCCCGGAGCGGCAAAGAGTACTACAG
>NZ_JBARCR010000296.1:0-4057 GCF_049794275.1 Trebonia sp. | reverse complement strand
GAGCAGCTCGGCGCGGAAGTCGCGGTGACTGGCAGCGCCGTCCGCGGCCGCGTCGGCGGCCGCGCCGTCGCCGGTGTCGTCGAGTACCGCGCGAACCCGGTCCAGCCGCCTCTCGAACAGCTGCCGGTACAGGCTGGCGGTGTCCTCGTCCACCTCGCCGTCCTCGGCGAGCTGGTCCAGCCGCGCCAGCCCGGCCTCGGTGACCCGCGCGCGTGCCTTGGCCTCTGCCCGGCGGTGCTGGTCGCTTTGCGCCATCCCGAGCGCGCGCAGCAGCGGCGCGAGCGTCAGGCCCTCGCCGATCAGCGTGGCGACCACGACGACCGCGGCCAGGAAGATCAGGGTGGACCGCTGGGTGAACGGCTCCCCGTGCAGCATCTCCGGCAGGCTCAGCGCGATGGCCAGCGTGATCGCGCCGCGCATGCCGCCCCAGCCGATCACGAGCCGCTGCCGCCACGGGTTCTGCACGTAGGAGGAGTGCCTGCCGGGCAGCAGCCGCAGCAGCGGCGACACGATCAGCTCCCAGGCCAGCCGGATGCCGATGACCGCGGCCACCAGCGCGGCGGCGGCGCCCGCCAGCCGCGCGACCGAGATCGTGGTGGACAGGTGATCCACGACCGACCGCAGCTCCAGGCCGAGCAGCACGAACAGCGCGGACTCGAGCAGGAAGATCAGCGTTCGCCAGAACATCGAGCCGCTGACCCGCGACGCCGGCTGGAGCAGGCCTTCGGTCCTGGTCCCGAGGTAGACGCCGGTGGTCACGGTGGCCAGCACGCCGGACACGTGGAACTGCTCGGCCGGGATGTAGGCGACGAACGGCGTGATCAGCGAGACCAGGATCTGCAGCGAGGGATCGCTGACCCAGCGCCGCACGCGGCCGATCACCAGCCCGACGACGAGCCCGTATGCGATCCCGCCGACGACGACCTCGACAAGCCGTACCAAACCGTGGCTGATAGTGAACGGGTGCGCCATCGCCTCGACGGCCAGCCCGAACGCGGTCAGCGCGACCGCGTCGTTGATCAGGCTCTCGCCTTCCAGGATCGTCACCACGCGGTGCGGCGCGCCCAGCCGGGACAGCACCGACGTGGCCGCGACGGCGTCGGTGGGCGCCACCGCCGCGGCGAACGCCAGCGCGGGCGCCCAGCCGAGGCCGGGCAGGACAAGCCGGCTGACCCAGCCCACGCCGAGGATCGTCACCCCGGTCGCGCCGATCGCCAGCGCGGTGATCGGCACCGCGTTCTCCCTGGTCTCCCGCGGCGCGCTGAGGAACGCGGCGTGGTAGATCAGCGGCGGGACGAAAATCAGCAGCACGATGTCGGGCGACAGGGTGATGTTCGGGACCTGCGGGATCAGGCTGGCGAGCATGCCGAGCACGACGAGCACGATCGCTTCCGGTATCTCGAGCCGGTTGGCGAGGCCCCGGCCGAGAATGACCACCACGGCGATCGCCACCGCCAGCGTGAACAGTTCCTGCTCGCTCACCGGGTCTCCCCCCTGCCGCGGCCAGCGTATCGGGGCGGCCTTCAGCGGGGACGCCGGCCGGCGGCGCGGGTGAACCTGTCGATTGGCGGGCGCCTCCCGGCGCCGGGCGTCCGGCAGTCCCGCTTCTTGCTGTTATCAGGCCTATGGGCGGTGCGGTGAACCTGTCGATTGCGCAATCGACACCGATAGGGCAGGTCGATCGCGCAAGCGGCAGGTCAGCTGAGGCGTTCGGGGGCCCGCGCCGCCGGGTCGCGCTCACATAGGGCGAGAAATGCACCGCGAAACTAGGGCAAAAGGGACATGAAGCGGGACGTTTCTCGCCCTATGTGCGAAATCTGGGCCAAGGTGCGGTACGTGATAGACGGCGAGACCCTGGCTGGCGTGACCTTGGGCAGCCGCGCTTGATCGTTTCTGGCGAGGAGCTGAAGTCACGCAGCGTGCGCGCGGCAGCCCCGGTGCACGTACTTCAGCGCCCAGCGGCCATCCCGGTACGCCCACGTGCACAGGCCGCAGCCCGGCGCGCTCGCGGTAACGCCAGGCGCGAACGGTGCGACGTCGATCTTCTTCCGGGGGGCTACCCCTGGCCGCATAGGCTCCGCCTGCACCGGGACCAGCTCGTCCCCGACCGTGACCACGCGCGTTATCTCGCCGTCCCAGCCCAGCAGGAACTCGCGGTAAGCCAGCGCGGTCATATAGTCAACGGTACTCCCCGCACCTTGGCCTGCGGCGCGTCCAGCTCGGCGGCCAGCCCCGGCGTTCAACCCGTGCTGGGCTGATCGTGGGGCGATGCTCACCGTGATCCAGGTACCCGGTTCATCAGTAGTGCCTTACCTTCCCCGTCCCCCGGTAGGGCTGCACTTGATCCGGCCACCGGCAGGCGCCCGTGCATGGCTGGCCGAGCCGTAGCAGCGGCGTGTTCGCTGCCGTCGACCACGACCGGTCCCGTACGTGATGCCGGGCGTCCGCGGCGTGCTCGTCGCGGTGGCACCGTTCCCAGCCTCGCTCGGTGCGGGCCATCTCGGGGCAGCGCAGCGCCGTTGCCTCCTGGCCGGCCTGGCCGAGTGCTACGGAAAGCTGATTGTCTGTCATCCGCGTGATCCTCTCCGCTGCCGTCTGGCCGTGTGCGCGGCATGGCGGGGCTGGTGTGCTGGCCGTCGTGGCGGCGGTCCCGGCAGCGGGATGCAGTCGCGGTTACAGTCTACGTCCCGTGCACGCGTGGATCGATGCGCCCGATACCGGCATCGGCAGGAGGGCTCAGGGGCGGCGTGGTCGTGCTAGCAGGTGCGGGCGCGGACGGGTGGCATCCTTTCGCGGCGTTGCCTGGCGGCGTGAGACTGGGCGCGAGGGGAGGGCGCCGTGGGGGCCGTCCGGGTCATCCTGGCGGCCAGGGCCCGCCGGTTCTGGCGGGCCTGGCTGCTGCTTGCCGTGCTGGTCGGGCTCGGCACCGCGGTCGTGCTGGCGGCTGTCACTGCTGGCCGCCGGGCCGACACGGCGGTCCCGGCCTTCGTCGCCGCGCACGGGTACGACGCCGTCGTCTACGCCGAAAAGCCACTGCCGATCGCATCGCTGCCGAACGTGACCGAGGCGGTCCAGACGTACTCCCCCTTCCAGGGCCAGCCCGAGTGCTCGTGCGGCAAGCAGATCGACCAGACCGCCTTCGCCGTCTTCGAGGTACCGCCGGCGTCCCTGCCGCGGATGGTCAAGCTGGCCGAAGGGCGGATGCCGGACCAGTCCAAGCTGGAGACGCTGGTGTCGTTCACCATGCAGCGCGACTACGGGATCGGCCCAGGCACGCTGATCCGGCTGCCGATGGCGGGCGCCGACCAGCTGAAGCAGATCATGCGGGGAATAGAGACTGGCCAGCCGCCGCCGGGTCAGTTCGACGGGCCGGTCATCACGCTGCGGGTGACCGGCGTGGTCGCCACTGAGCGCGAGCTGCTGGCCGGAAACGGGGCCAGCTACGACCTCTTCCCGAGCGCGGCCTTCGTCGCCGCCACCAAGGGGGTCCCCGCCTTCCCCTTCTACCACGTGCGGCTGCGGCACGGCGAGGCGGACTTCGCCCGTTTCGAGGCGACCGTCACCGGCAAGTACGGCGCCGGGGTGGAGGACCTTGACACGATCGCGGCCGCCGTCACCGTCGCCGTCCACCCGCAGGCGGTCGCCTGGTGGGTGGTGGCCGCCCTCGCCGCGGTGACGTTCCTGGTCGTCACCGGGCAGGCGCTGACCAGGCAGAGCGCGGCGGAGGACGCCGACGGCCCAGTGCTGGCCGCCCTCGGGCTGCGCTCGGGTCAGTTCATCGCGCTGGCCATGCTACGGGTGGCGGCCGTCGCGGTCACCGGAACGCTGGCCGGGATCGGGGTGGCCACCGCGCTGTCCGGGTTCACCCCGGCCGGCGAGGCACGGCTCTTCACCCCCACGCCCGGGCTGCTGTTCGACTGGCCGGTCGCCCTGGCGGGCGGTGCCGCCGCGCTGGCGGCCACCGCGCTGCTCGGGCTGCCGCCCGCATTGCGCTCCAAGCGGCACCACATCCGCCGGGATACCCCGGGAACTCGGCAGTCCCTGGTCACCCGGGCGG
>NZ_JBARCR010000295.1:0-7705 GCF_049794275.1 Trebonia sp. | reverse complement strand
TGATGTCTTATTTATGTCAATCGCTTCGGCCCTAGTGACCGATTGGTCCTCGACCGTAGATCCTGATCTGCTGTCGTTAGTCGTCGTAGCCGGAGCCAGGGTCGATCCGCAGGGTCTTCTTCTGGGGTCAAGATCGCCGGGCGCGTGAGTGTCGCGCATCAAGTGAAGCCACGGTGTCGCACATCAAGCGGAGCCGGACAGAGAAGTCGGCGTTTGTGATCCGACAGCTGATGTGCGACACATCTCTGCCACCTGATGTGCGACAGGTCTAGACGCCTGCCGATCACGTGACGGGCGGCGTGCGACGCACGGATCTGCCGATGCGCACCATGTCATACCGCCCGGGCACACTATGGGTATGACGTTGACGACTCGAATGCTCACGCCGGAGACCTGGGACGACTTCGCTGCGCTCGTCGAGGCTAACAACGGCGTCTGGGGTGGTTGCTGGTGCATTGGATTCCACCCGGAGGGCGTCGGCCATGGGCGCGAAGGAAACCGGGATTTGAAGCGTCGGCATGTGACGCGCGGAACGGTCCACCAGGTGCTGGTCTACGACGGTGACCGCTGCGTCGGCTGGTGCCAGTTCGGGCCACCGGCCGAGGTGGCTACCATCAAGAACCGCAAAGCCTATGAACAGGGTCTAGCCGAGTTGCCGGACTGGCGGATCGGCTGCATCTTCACCAGCGCGAAGGATCGCGGGAAGGGTGTCGCCGCCACTGCGGTCGCGGCGGCACTCGACGAGATCAAGCGGGCCGGGGGCGGCGTTGTCGAGGCCTATCCGGAGCAGACCGAGGAGCGGCCGCCGCAGCGTGGCGCCTATCTGCACACAGGACCGGAGGAGTTGTATGCGCGATACGGCTTCACGCGGGTTCGGAAGATCGCGAAGTGGCGGTGGGTCATGCGCACCAAGATCTGATCCCGCCGCTCGCCGCCGTTCTCGCAAGGTGATGTTTCCGTGAGCCGGTAATAACAGTGTTGCGGCACATCGACCTGGTCTGTGCCCGACCCGAACGTCCCGGTCGAGGACTTGGTCGGCGTGATTTAAGGGACTTCGTCGATCCTCGCGCTCAATAAGTAGCCGGGATCCGCGCTTTGGGCTGTCGCAGATCAGCTGGCGGACGAGTGTCGCGCATCACCCGACGGAGGACAGAGAAGTCGGCGTTGCCCTGTGACAACTATCTTTGGCCAACCGCGCCCGGTGACAACAATCCTGGCCAGCAGGTGACAGATAACGTGGCCAGATCGAGCCGCGCTAGCCGCTCAGCCACCCGGAGTGGTGACAGTTATCGTGTCCCGGCACAGCCGCCGCCGCTGTGATCCCTGGTGGGCGGCCGCCGGTACCGCTCGGTATCGATCCATTTAACTAAATAGCCCGCGATCTTTCGCTCCGTGGTGCTCTTGTCTGGTAACCATGAGCAGTGTGGTGCCGGTGGGGTCGGACTGCTGCGGGCTTGATGACCTGTTCCTGGCCTACGGGACCGAGGCGCAACGCGGCTGCCTGTGCCAGGGCGTGGCGTGCGCGGTCCGGGGCCTGGGGGAAGTTCCGGTGGCGGGGTGCGTGCCGGTACGGCGGTTCGCCTAGCGGCAGCGGCAGTGCCGGCGCAGAAGATACCCGGCTGCGCGGCTGGCCCGCTTCTTGCTGTTATCAGGGATGGGGTGGGAGGTGCGAAGGTAGGCCGAACGGGGCGAATAGGGACGGGTAGGCGAAGGCGACGATCCGGGCGATGCCTGTGTCCGTGACCGTGAGGACCTGGATCGCGTGCGCGCGGTTTGTCCGACCGCTACGCGGCCGGTGCGCGGGGCTTTGATATTGCGTCCGCGCGATGCCGTCAGGCACCACGCAGCGGGGGCGGGGGTAGAGCCCCGCCGTTGGGTCATAGGGGGTCAATACCAGGGATTTAAGCTGACCATGTGACCACGCAGACCAAAGACGGCAGTACATGGCGCCTCGGGACCCACGCCGAGGTCGCCTGGATTGCCGATGGCACTACTCCGGGTTTGACCATCACTTCAGCCATTCCCCCGGTCTATGAGGCCTACGTCACGGTTGTGATACCGGAGGAACCCGAAGACCGGCGCAGACGCGACCGGGTCGTCGTCGCCCTGCTCGGCGGACATTCAGCTGGCCAGCCATGGTGGCTCGGCTACCTCGACACAGGCGCCGATGACATCGTCTTCCCCGATGCGCCCAGGGTGACCTTGTACACGGGATGGGATTACGTGCTGGCCGAAGCAGGGCCAGAGCAAGCTGCCGCCTGGCGCCGAGGCGAGCCCTGGTCACTCCGGAAAGGCGTCCTGCCCGACCTGATGTTCCCTGCCGACCGCGCCTGGCTATTCTCAACGCTGTGGGACGACGACTGGAGCTGCATCGGCGGACCCGTCGCGCTCGTGAACAGGCTCGTGGACCATCCTGACCTGGAGGCGAGACTGGTCGACCTCAGCCAGGACGCCACGCCGCCAGGCCACCAGGCGAGATGACGGCTTTCCCAGCATGGCCCCGGACGGGCCGCATCTGGCGCATCTTGGGTCCAGATCAGAGGCTGACGGTAACCTCAACAGTGAACTGCCTAGCGGGCTCGGATGCGGCAGGAGCGGCTAACGAGCTGCTGGGCGATTTTCATTGATCTGCTCGCAAGCGGCGAGGAACGGGGCCGCGCGATGCGCATTGTCGGCCCTGCGCGTTTGGCGCCATAATGTGGCATGCGTCGGCGATGCCGTCCCGCTGCCCGTCATGTCCTCATCGGGAGCCTAGCGCTGGCGCTGGCCGGGTGCGGGACTACGGTGATCACAAACGCCCGCGGTTCACCGGCTCCCCGCGCGGCGGTGGTCTCTCATGCTTTGTCCCCGCAGCAGGCCAAGGCTGAAGCGGCGGCGATCCTCGGGGCATTCATCCCACCGCCAGCGGCGCAGCGGCTGGCGGCGCCCCCCGGCGGCGTCGGCGGAAAACTGGACAATCCCATTTTCATGTCGGGGGATCCCGACACCGTGTACAGCGCGTCCCTCTGGAAGGCGCAGGGAATGTCACCGCTGCAGGTGCTGACCTGGGAGAAGGCACACCTGTCGAGCCGGTTCAGGCTGACGTTTGTGGGCGGTGAGGCGGCACCGACGCGGCCGGCTATCCCCGGGGTACCAACCCCGCCGAGCGATCCGTACCACGATGCAAGCTATGAGTTCGACCTCCAGGGGGCCGGCATTCCCCCCGCAGCGGAGATGATCGTGCAAGCCGCCAGCAGTCCCGCCGGACAGACCTATGTCCGGGTCGATGTCCAGGTGTCGTGGCAGCCGCAGCGGGCCGCCGCCGAACGAGTACCCGCCGGTGTCACTGCCATCACGATCACCGCCCAGCCTGACATGAACAAGCCGCACGACCGGCCCGCTCCTGTCACGCTCACCGACCCGGCCAGGGTGGGCAAGATCGTCAGACTGGTTGACAGCCTTCCCCTGAACCCGGGAGGCGGCCACTGCAGCCTCAACGAGAATGGCAAGGGGATCACGCTGTCGTTCCTCGGCCACGCCAACAGCCCGGTGCTGGCCACCGCCAGCGAGCTGATCCCGAATTGCGGCGGCGTCCAGTTCGCCATCCGGGGCACGGACCAGCCAATACTTAGTGATCCTGGTTCTTTCACCCAGCAAGCGCTCTCGATCGCCGGGGTGCGGTGGCCGGGCTTCAACATGCCCGGCTAACTACCTGCCCACCAGCAAGACCAGCGGCGGTCGAGTCCGTCGGGACGCCGGGCCTGCGCGCTTCAGGCCTCTCCCGATCGGCTAGAGGCCTGTGACCGCGCGCTCGGAGGAGGTCACCGGTCGATGCGGCGCGGGGTCGGCATAGAACTTACACCCGTGTTCGGGCCGCGATGTTGCGCCTGGACAGACGCTCAGCCTAAAGATCGCATGTCGCTTCGATCGTGAGGCGACGACGCGTTGGGTATTGGCACGTCCCGCTAGAGCAGGTCAATTGCGCAATCTGACTTACGGTGGCTGTTGTCGCAGCTAGATCGCTTGTGATATTGCTAGCAGTCATCGTAAAAGTCATGGAGTGGCAGACATGGCGCTCGCTCTGAACCGTACCGGCGTCGTCTTCAAGAAGTGCGACCTCGCCGGCCACAAGCCCGACTCCAACAAGGCATGCGCGGCCGACACGTGCCAGCACACGTGTACGGACGTGGAACGCTGCTCGCACGCCTGGACGCTGCGCTACTGGGTCGACGGCAGGCAGCGCGAACGCAGCTTCAAAGACGAGGTCCGCCACGGGCGCACGGTCTACGGCAGCGGCCGGAAACTGGCCCAAGATGCGCAGCTCAAGCTAACCGTGGACAAGCGGGCAGGTGACCGGACGTTCGCGGACTACTCGAAAGCGGGCAAGGCGAACTTTGGGGATGCCGCCGAGACGTTCATCATGCGGCTTCCGGTCAACGACCGTTCGCGCAGCTCGTATCTGAGCGCGTACCGGACGCATGTCAAGCCGCTCTACGGCAACAGCACGCTGGCCCGTGTGGCAAACGACCGTGACGGCGTGCTTGACCTGCTCACGGTCACGAAAGAGCTCAGCATTTCCGTACGGCGCAACGCGCGCATGGTCATCACGGGCACGTGCGACGAGGCAGTTAAGGCGGGGAAGATCCGGGAGCACCGGCTGGCGGATATCGAGCTATCGGACAACGGCACCAAACACGACCGGACGGATTTTGTGTTCCCCGCTCACGCGCAAGTAAAGTTCGTCGCGGACGGGAATGACGAAACGCTAGGCGCGGGCATCTGCGTATGGCTCATGCGCGGCTGCGGCCTGCGCATCGAAGAAGCGCTTGCAGTCGAGAAGAAAGACATTCGGGAGAACGGAACGATCCTGCGCGTGTATCAGCAGGCCACGCGGGATGGCCGGGAGACGGCACCGCTCAAGAAGCGCAAGCGCGGAGAGTACCGCGACATTCCGGTACCCACTTGGCTGTGGGATATGGTCAAGGATCTACCGGGCGGCCCGCTCATGCCGGGGAACGGCGACCGGAATTACCAGCTCTACGGGACAGTTTACGACCGGTTCATGAACGCGGCGGAGAAAGCGAAGATTCCGGCGGGTTTCACGCCGCATTCTTTGCGGCATGCGTTCGCGTCCGCGATGCTGGGCAAGGGCGTCCCGATTACCGACGTGGCGAACTGGCTAGGGCACCGCGACGTGCGGGTGACGTACGGGATCTACGGTCACCTCGTGCCGTCCGCAGCGGCCCGCGCTACCGCAGTGCTTGACGAGGAATACACCGAATGGAGCGGCCAGCAAGAGGGTTGAACTGCTCGGTGGACGGAATAAGTGAAAGACCCTCGCCTGTCAGGGTACGGCGAGGGTCTTTTGCGTTAGGCGCCGACTGGCAGAATCGTCAGTCGAATACTGTCCCTTCTGTGTAAGCATTCACGTTTCCGCGCGGGCACTGTCGTGGCTCATCTGGGGCATCAGATCGCGCAGGCCCGCGCCCGTGTCGGCCGCGAGCTGGTTGCCGGTGTGGTGTAGATCATGAAAATGCAGGCCAGGTGCGCCGATCGCCGTGACCGCCTCGGACCACCTGCCCCTCGCGACGTACCGTTACGGGCATGACGGCGCGTCCGGTCCCCGCTCGGCCGATCCCGGAGCGGGTCGTGGTGGTCGGCTGCGCTGGCAGCGGAAAGACGACGTTGGCGCGCGAGCTTGCGGTGCGACTGGACGCGCGGCACATCGAACGCGACGCGCTTGGCGATGACGAGGCTCCCGGCTTCGCTGCACTGGTCGCTGCCGCCGTCGAGGCTGCCGGCGGGCGGTGGGTGTTCGACGGTGCGCCCTATAACGCTGAGGCGCTGGTGTATCCGCACGCCGATGCCCTCGTCGCCTTGGACTATCCGCGGCGGGTCGTATGGCGCCGCGTTGTGGCTCGTTCTCTGCGGCTCTGGCTTACTCGCCGGGGCGACGGGGCGCACACCTCCGCCTCCCCGCCCTGGAGGTGGTGGTCGCCTACCCATCCGGTGCGCTGGGCTGCGCAGACGCACGCCGCGCGGCACGCGGAGATTGGCGCGCTCCTTGCGCGGCCAGAGGTTGCCCGCATCCAGCGATTCCGGTTCACCTCCCCACGCCAGGCCGGGACATGGCTCACAAGCCTTCACCGCTGAACCAAACGGGGAACGTGACCTTTCGCGACGGGCGTTGGCCGGCACGCCGGACAACGGAGCGTGTTCGCCTTGGCCGGCGAGCGGTGACCTTGCCATCAGGCCACACCGCCTGGTCCCGCTGCGGTGTTACGCGCGATTCGCTATGAGCACCGGACGTCACTCCAGATGGATAGAGGACATGGGACAGGGCTTGGCCGAACTGTCCGGCGGTGTTCACGATGACGCGGCGATGCTCGCGGTGACGACTCCGGTCGATCAAGATCAGCATGTGAGAGGCACGGCGGAGAGCTGCCCTGAGATGGTCCGTTCGTTACGTGAGGTGACCGCCCGATGATGGAGTCCGCGCGGGTAGCCGCGTTAATTGGCGCAAGTTCTTGCGGTCCGGCACGGCCACCCTCATCGCACCGAACAGCTGATGTGTCCACCGTCGATGGTCAAGAGTGCGGTCGCGCTGAGGAACTCAGCGGCCGGCCGTTGCTTGAGGGTGGCGTTCAGCGCGCTGGACCCGGGTGCAGGGGAGCCGTCAGCTGCCCGCACTGTCGGGTGTGGGCCGGGCGGGTGCCCAGGCGAGCGGGTCGAGAGTTCCGTCGGTGGCGGCCTGGGCGACGTCGGTGAGGCGCTGGTTGTGGTTGCGGGCGTAGGTGCGCAGCCGGGTGAAGGCCTCGGCCAGGTCGATCCCGGCGCGTTCGGAGATCACGCCCTTGGCCTGCTCGATCGCCACCCGGCTGGCCAGGGCGGCGGACAGCTGCTCGTTCAGCCGCTGAGCCTCGGCGCTGGCCCGGTGCTGGGCGACGGACAAGGCGGCGAGGTCGGCGAAGGCCCGGGCGACGATGAGGTCCGCCTGGGCCATCGGGGCACGGGTGACGCTGAGCAGGTTCAGCGCGCCGAGGGTCACCTCCCGCAGCCGCAGCGGCAGGGCCAGCGCCGAGGCGAACCCGGCCTGCAGGGCGGCGGCGGAAAACGACGGCCACCGGCCGGCCCCGGCCTGCAGGTTCTCGTGCTGCACGGGCTCGCCGGTGCGGAACGCGTCCAGGCAGGGGCCTTCTTGCTGCTGGAGCTCGAACAGCTCCAGCAGGCGCATCGCCTCGCTGGAGGAGGCCACCAGCCCCAGGCTGCCCCCGGGAGAAGCCAGCATCACCCCGGCGGCGGAGACGCCGAGCAGATCGACGCACCGGTCCGCGACCCCGGTCAGCAAATCGACGACGTCATAGTCGTCGACCAGGGTATCGGCCATCTCGACCAGTGACCGGACCACATCGGCTTCCCGGGCCATCTCCACTCACCCTCCAGGGCGCCCGGCACCCATCAGGGGCCAGCGAGCGCCGGATCGGGACAATACCCGCAGCACCCATCCTAACGCCGGCCTGCCCCCGCTGCCAGCGCGCAGGGTGGGCTGGGTCATTCCAGCCGGAGCGTGCGGGCGATGACATCTTGGGCCACGTCAGCGAGCAGGCGGTCGCTGCTGAACGCGTGCGCCCGCAGCCGGATGAGCGCCTCGGTGACGCTAATGCCCCGCTGGGCCGAGAGGATGCCGGCCGCGTTGTGCACCGCGAAGTGGAAGTCGGCCCCGGCC
>NZ_JBARCR010000294.1:0-1889 GCF_049794275.1 Trebonia sp. | reverse complement strand
GAGCGACAGCGTGTCCGAGATCGGGACGTTGACGTCCGCGTCTTCGGGGCGGCACGCCGGGTTCTCGCCCGACGAGGCGACCACGGTCCAGTCGGCGGCCGGGCCGAGCCCCGAGCCGGACGCGCCGCCCTCGCGTTCCAGCAGGCAGGCCGAGCGCATCCCGAAGGACTCCCTGATCCGTTCGAGCAGCGCGTCGAGCGAGCCCTGCCCGCGCAGGATGCTGCCGGCGGTGGTCACGAGCAGCTCCGACTCGGCGTTGCCGCGTGCCGCCTGGTTGGTCCGCCGCCCGGCGAGGTCGACCACCCAGCTCACCACGAGCCCGACCGCGACGAACACCGCGAGGGCCAGCGCGTTGTTCGCCTCCGCGATCGTCCACGCGTGGATCGGCGGCGTGAAGTAGTAGTTGAGCAGCAGCGACGCGGCGATGGCCTCGAGCAGGGCGGGCACGAACCCCCCGGTCAGCGCCACCGCGATCACGGCGACGAGGTAGATGAGCATGTCGCTGGTGAGGTTGACGCCGGACCGGAAGGCGGCGAGCACGATGGTCAGCAGCGGCGCGAGCACCGCCGCGAGGACGTACCCGGCGACCTGGCGGCGCGGCGTGATGCCGCCGCGGTACCTGGGCAGCAGCCTCCACCGGCTGCCCGCCTGCGCGTGGGTCACGATGTGCACGTCGATCGGGCCGGAATCGCGGATGGTGCGCGACCCGATGCCAGGCCCGGTGAGCAGCGCGAGCAGCCAGGACCGCCGGCTGGCGCCGAGCACCAGCTGGGTCGCGTTCTCCGCCCTGGCGAAGGTGAGCAGCGCGTCGGAGATGTTGTCGCCGACGACCTGGTGATAGCTGCCGCCGAGGGATTCCACGAGCCGGCGCTGCCTGGCGAGATTCTCAGGGTTCGCGCCGGTGAGCCCGTCGGACTTGGTCACGTGCACCGCGAGCAGGTCCCCGCCGGTCGACCGGGCCGCGATCCGCGCCGCGCGCCTGATCAGCGTGTCGCCTTCCGGGCCGCCGGTCACCGCGACCACGACCCGCTCTCTGGCCTCCCAGGTCTTCTTGATGTCGTGTTCGGCGCGGTACTTCTGCAGACCCTCGTCGACCTTGTCGGCCAGCCAGAGCAGCGCCAGTTCGCGCAGCGCGGTGAGGTTCCCTGACCTGAAGTAGTTGGTGAGCGCCGCGTCGATCTTCTCTGGCGGGTAGATGTTGCCGTGCGCCATCCTCCTGCGCAGCGCCTCGGCGGTCATGTCGATGAGCTCCACCTGGTCGGCGGCGCGCACCACGGCGTCGGGTATGGTCTCCCGCTGCGGAACCCCGGTGATCTGCTCGACGACGTCGTTGAGCGACTCCAGGTGCTGGATGTTGACCGCCGAGATCACGTCGATGCCGGCGTCGAGCAGCTCCTCGACGTCCTGCCAGCGCTTTTCGTGGAGCGAGCCGGGCACGTTGGTGTGCGCAAGCTCGTCGACGAGCGCGATCTGCGGCTTGCGGGCGAGCACCGCGTCGGTGTCCATCTCCTCGAACGTGGCGCCGCGGTACGTCAGCTTCTGGCGGGGGAGGACCTCGAGCCCGTCGAGCAGGGCCGCGGTCTGCGGCCGCCCGTGCGTCTCGGCGAACGCGACGACCACGTCCGCCCCGCGCTCGCCGCGCCGGTGACCCTCGCCGAGCAGGGCGTACGTCTTCCCCACTCCCGCGGCGGCACCCAGGTAAATCCGCAACTGCCCGCGTGGCGTGGTGCGGCCTTCAGCTTGTCCGGCCATACCTCTAATAGTGCGGCAAACTAACTGGTCACCTGCACTCCGTTAACGCCATCCATGCACCCGCCCGCACCGCGCGGCGCGCCCGCCTCCCATGATCACGGAAACAGGCGTCGCAATCGCCGCGCCAGTCACGCGGC
>NZ_JBARCR010000293.1:0-6198 GCF_049794275.1 Trebonia sp. | reverse complement strand
GAGCTTCTCCGCGTCGAATGGCGCGCCGTCCGCGGGCGGCGCGCCGAGCCCGACGGCCAGGATCAGCGCGGCGGGCAGCTTCCCGCCGCCGGGGATCTTGCTGAGCTCCTCAAGGTCGCCGGTCGCGCCGAGCGCGGTGAATGCGTCGGCGAGGGTACCGCCGATCGCGTCGTCGACCCCCTCCGCGCCGGGTGCGGCGCTGGGGCCGTCCGGGGCCTGGATCACCCCGATGACAAGGACATCGGCCTCCGCGTTCGCCGGTGCCGATTCGCTGGTGGAAAGGGAGACTGTCACCTTGCCGAGCTTATTGCACCCGGCCCGCCAAGCGGCGACACCAGTCCCTGCCGTGACCGACCGCACACGTCACGCGGATTTCTGACGGTAAACGAACGGCTCGCGCATCTTCCCAGCCATACAGTCTGCTCCTGCGTACGGTCTGCTCCTGTGTACGGTGCTCGCCTGTACGGCAGGCCGAGGAGCGTTCCCGTCAGCTCTCTCCTCCCACGAGCAGAGCCGGCGGTAGCGCTGACGATAGCCGCGTGCGCGGCGGCGGCCTTGCTCCTGCGCCTCTACGAGCTCAGCAGGCCCGGCGACCTGCTCGGCGTGACCGAATACGACGACGGCGTGCTGTTCGGCAACGCTCTGCGCCTTGTTAGCGGGGCGGTCCCGTACCGCGACTTCGCCGTAGTGCAGCCGCCGGGCAGCGTGCTGCTCATGACCCCGGTGGCGCTGCTGGCCAAGGTGACGGGGACGGCGTGGGGTCTCGCGATCGCCCGCATCCTTACCGTGTGCGCCGACACGGCGAACGTCATCTTGCTCGGCATCCTCGTCCGGCACCGGGGCGCGTTCACGGTCGGCGTCGCGTGCGGCCTGTACGCCGTATACCCGGACGCGCTGATCGCTGCGCACACCTTCCTCCTCGAGCCGTGGCTGAACCTGTGCTGCCTGGCCGGCGCGGTGCTGATCTTCGACGGCGACCGGATGGCCGGGACCGCGCCGCGCCCGGGTCATGGCCCGCGCGCGGCGCGGACCGCGGCGGATACCCGGCGTCTGGTGCTGGGCGGCGTGGCCTTCGGGTTCGCGGTCGCGGTGAAGATCTGGGCGCTGCTCCCGCTCGCCCTTGCCGTACTGCTGCTCGCGGTCACCGCGCGCCGGAGGAGGCCGGTGGGTGCGCTGGCTGCGGGTGCCGCGCTCGGCCTTGGCGTGCCGCTGCTGCCGTTCGCGGTACTGGCGCCGGGCGCGCTCTTGCGCGACGTGCTGGTGAGCCAGCTGGTCAGGAACGCCAACGGCAGCAGGGACCTGAGCGGCCGCCTCGCCGACGTGTCCGGCCTGCAGTTGCTGCCCGCCGGGTACCCGCAACATCTGCTGCTGCTCCTCATCGGCGCAGTGGTCGCCGGCCTCGTCGCCGCCGGATACCTCGCCAGGGAACGGCGCCCGCGGATGCTGGACGCGTACGCGCTGCTCGGCGCCGTGGCGGTGACCGCAATGCTGCTCTGGCCCCGGCTGTACTACTCGCACTACGGGGCCTTCGAAGGCCCGTTCCTCGCGCTCGCGGTCGCGCTGCCTGCCGGCCTGCTGACCGCACGTCCGGACGCCGGGCGAGCGAAGGAAGCGGCGCTTCCCGCCGTCGCGGCTGCCGTGCTAGTGACCGTCCTCGTGGCGATCGGGGTCGGGCAGTTCCGGGCTGAATCCGGGACGCGGGGCATCCAGGTCACCGCGGAGGCGGACCGGCTGATCCCGCCGGGCGCCTGCGTGGTGACCAACGATGCCCCCTTCACCGTGGTCGCTGACCGGTTCTTCTCCAGTCGCCCCGGCTGCCCGGCGATGGTCGATCCGTTCGGGACGTTTTTCGCAATGACCGGCGGGGACGAGCGCCACTCCAGCGCGGTGGTGCTGGCGCCGGTGGTCGCGCTGTGGCACACGACGCTGGAGCAGGCGACCTATGTCTGGCTCACCGGCGACACCGTCGCGCAGATCCCGTGGAACAGCGGTCTGTACGGATACTTCCGCCGGCATTTCCGGCTGATCGGACTCGCGGGCCAGCCGGTTCCGTCGCGGGACGTTCCGCGGCCAGGGCTGTACCTCAGGACGTGACCCTCAATCCGCGGTCAGTCCTGGCTTAATGCGGCGGCGTCATGGTGGAACCGGCAACGGGGACACGCGGGGGCGGCTGGACATGCGGGACATAATCAGGCATCGGGGCGGCGTAGTCCCCCTGATCGCCGCTTCGGTGGTTTTCGCCCTGTGGAACACGGCGTATAAGTACGCCGTCGATGGTCTGCCGGTCATGACGGTGCTTTCTGTCATGCTGCTCACCGCGGCCGCGGCGCTCTGGGGCTGCGCCCTCGCCAGGGGCCGCCAGCGGCTCACGCGCGGCCAGCTCAGGCGGATCGCGGTCATGGGCATGATCGATCCGGCTATCGGCTACGTGCTGATCGGCCTTGGGCTCACGCACGTTGAAGCCACGGTCTCGGCGATGCTGGACGGCACTGAGGCCTGTTTCGTCGTCGCCTTCGCCGCGATCATCGCCCGCCGCTCGCCTGGACCGCGCGCCGTCAGCGGCGTGCTGCTGTCTGCCGCCGGGGTGGCCGTTCTCGGCGGCACCCATTCCCTGCTCGGGATCGGCCCATGGAATCTGGTCGTGCTCGGCGGCGTGGCCTGCGCGGGACTCTGCAACGTGCTCACCGACCGCGTGCTCGGTGATGACGTCGATCCGCTCACGGTGACCGCGCACCAGATGGGATTCGCCGCGCTGTGCACTCTCCCGCTGCTCGCCTGGCAGTGGCAGGCCGGCGGCGCGCTCGGCGGTACGGCAGCAGGCCCGGCGGACTGGGCGGTGGCGATGGCCTCAGGGATAGCCCTGGCGGCCGGGTTCCTGCTCTACAACCACGCGATCGTCCGGGTTCCGGTCACCACGGCCGGGATGATCCTCAACACGCTTCCCGTCTTCGGCGTGGCCGCCGCGATCGCCTTCCTTGGCGAGCGGATCACCTGGGCGCAGGTGGCCGGCGCGGTCGTGATCCTCATCGCGTTCTTCCTCTTCGAGGAAAGCGGGGATCCTGCCGAGGACGCGCAAGACTTGCGGCCGGTACCGCACTCTCCAGTCCCGGCCATTCCCTCGCCTGAGCTTGTGACCGGAGTCGGCCCCGGTTAGGCGCTCGCGTATTCCTTGACGGCGCCGGAGACGCCGGCCAGCGGGCGCAGCCGTGTGCGCCGGTACGAGCGGTTCATGGCCCCGAGTCTGCGGAGCCGAGGCATCATGGAAGTGTCGGCAAGTTAGCCGGACGGTGAAGCGATGGTAACAAACTGGAAATAACGGGCGTTACGTATTGGACCTAACAGCGGTTAACATGGAATGGTGGCGCTCTGACGGGGGCAGATTTAACGGGGCCGTTACACGACAGGGACAGGGACGGGAGGTACGGACTGATGAGCGAGATGGCCATCGGGCCGTCACTGTCCTTCCCCTTCCTCGGCGTAGACGCGGGCGGCGTACGCCTCGAGCGACTGCTCGCACGCGTCAAGGGCCTGCTCGGTCGCCGCCCGGCCGTCCGCGCCGAAGACGTCGCGGTCGGTCACCTTCGCGAACCAGTTCCGCAGCTTGACCAGGTCGACCTCGTTCTCCTCAAGCTCCGCGTAGGTGAAGTGGTTCTCGTCGTATTCCTTCTGCACCTGGCGAAGGAAGTCCTCGCACTTGTCGACGATTTCCTCGTACTCATCATCGCGGGCCGCCTGGAACGCGTTGCGCACCTCGGTCTCGCCGGCCAGCACGGCGCACGACAGCAGCACCGCCGTGCCGGACATGTCGAGGATTTCCCGGCGCAGCTTGCGCAGCGACCGCTCCGCGGCGGGGCCCGCGGGCAGCGCGGCGACGGAGTTCTGCAGGTAGATAGCACCCAGGCTCTTGATGCGGCGCCAGACCGTGGACCGCAGCCTGGTCGGTTCCGGCGGGACCCGGTAGACCAGCAGCAGCCAGCCGCCGGCTTCCTCGCCGCCAGCGTCCGCCTTGTCACGTCGATCAGTCACTCCCGTATTCTCCCCGAAAGCTGAGGCGGCTCATTGAATGCGCTCCCGCTTATCCTCACCGTCTTCGTCGCCTGCGCGGTCGAGGCGATCGAGGCTCTCACGATAGTGCTGGCCGCGGGCATCACCCGCGAGTGGAAGTCCACGTTCCAGGGCATGGCCGTGGCCCTCGTCGTGCTGGCCATTATCACCGCCGCGGTCGGCCCTGCGATCGCTTCCCTGCCGCTGACCGCGCTACGGCTGGTCATCGGCGCGCTGCTGGCGATCTTCGGGCTCCAGTGGCTGCGCAAGGCGGTGCTGCGCGCCACCGGCTATAAGGGGCTGCACGACGAGGCGAGCGCCTACCTCAGGGAGGTCACCGCGGCCGAGACCGCCGCCAGGGAGTCAAAGCGCGGCGTCAGCGACTGGTACGCGTTCACCCTCTCCTTCAAGGGCGTGCTGCTCGAAGGCCTGGAGGTTGTGTTCATCGTGATCACCTTCGGCGCCAGCCAGGACAACATCGGCGCCGCCGTGATCGGCGCGGCGGCCGCCATCGTCGTGATCACCGTCACCGGCATCGCGGTCCGGGCACCGCTGACCAAGGTCCCGGAGAACTGGATGAAGTTCGCGGTCGGCATCATGCTCACCAGCTTCGGCACGTTCTGGGGCGCCGAGGGCGCGGGCGTCGCCTGGCCAGGCAACGACGCCGCCCTGCTCGTGCTCGTCCCGGTCGTGGCCCTCGTCTCGGCGGGCTACGTCTTCTGGCTGCGCTCCCGCAAGGCGGCCGTCGGCGCCCCGGCCAGGCAATCGGAGGTAGTCAGTTCATGAACCGCATCAAGGCGTTCGGCGCGTTCTGGTACGACTTCGTGATCGGCGACGACTGGCACGTCGCCGCGCTCATCGTCGCGGGCCTCGGGCTCACCGCGATCCTCACCCACGTGGCAGGCGTCAACGCGTGGTGGCTGCTCCCGCTGGTCGCCTTCGCCGCCCTGGGCTGGTCGCTGCTCCGGGCGACACCCCGCAAGTAAACGCGGTGGAGGTCCCGTCCACCCCTCGCCCGCGCGGCGGACCCGCTATGCGCCGAGGAAGCGCACCGGGAGCGGGGTTTCCGTGGCGCCGCCCGCGCCGTTTTCCGTGACCAGGTAGGCGTTCGCCACCGGCCGGTCGGAGACCTGTTCCGCGAGCGTCTCGTCGGTGAAGTGCGCCGCGGTGCCATCGTCGCAGGCGATTCCGCCGGGCAGCGCGCCGTCCGCGACGAGCCGCTGGTACAGCGGCCGCCGCTCCGCCTCGGAGTGGTAGTGCGGGCAGAAGCTTCCCGGCAGCATCGCGAGTCCGTCGGTGAAGGCGCGCAGTTTTATCCCGAACGAGTCCGTGGTTCCCCCCTCGAACCAGCAGATTCCGCCCGCGGACGAGCCGGCCAGCACGATGCCCGCCTGCCAGGCCTTGCGCAGGATCTCGTCGATCCGGTGCACCCGCCAGACCGCGACCATGTTCGCCACGCTGCCGCCGCCGACGAAGATGACGTCCTGCGACATCAGCAGGTCCTCGGGGTCGGCGACGTTCGGCATCGGGAACAGCGCCAGGTGCCTGACCCGGGCTTGTGTCTCCGCGAGCCGGTCGTAGACGCGCAGGTAGGCGTTCGGGTCGTCGCCGACGGCGGTGTTCAGCACGCACAGCTTCGGCCGGGGCCGTCCGGTCAGCTCCATCGCGTACTTCACCTGCAGCGGGGCCGAGTCGCGGGGCATCAGCATGCCGCCGCCGATCGCCAGCACATGCCGCCGTCCGTCTGCTGCCATGCCGAGAACGTATCGGCGTTCGCGGACCGGCGCAAAACGGTCGCGAAAGACGTACTATCGTGTTTACGCGACCAAGACGGCACAGACGGGTGGCCCGGCATGGCTGAATGGTGGTCGATCGAGGTTTTCTCCGGCGACAAGCTCCCGGCCAGCGGGTGGCGGTACGCCTACGAGGACGAGCTCACCGAGGCGGCGATCACGCACGGCGCGCTCTACTACGAATGGCACGACACGCAGCACGGCGTGATCTTCGAGGTGCTGTTCCGCACCGATGAGCAATGGGAGGCGTTCCGCGCGCTGCCCGCCGTCCGCGCTGCGCTCGACGGAGTGCCCGACCCGGACAACGGCCTGCTCATCTACCGCGGCAGGGGCGGCGCGGCGGGCTCGCCCAAGCCGCGCA
>NZ_JBARCR010000292.1:0-5114 GCF_049794275.1 Trebonia sp. | reverse complement strand
ACTAGGCAGGCATCGGTGGCGTCCTTTGCGTTTATATTACGTATCCGGCGGCCGCTTGACCGTCACTGCCTCACATACGAGATCGTAGGCGGATTGACTGGATGCTTGTCCGTAACGAAGACACAGTATGTCGGCCCGCCGGTGACCACGCCGGGATGGTGCGTCTCATTGCTTACCGCCATGATCAAACTGCCCGCAGCGACCAGCGCGGCAGCTGTTACCTTCATCCAGCGAGTCGACTTCTGGCGCCTCAGTTTTCGCCCCTGTTTTCGATTATGCCTGGGCGAAATGGCTCATCTTCCTTTCCCGCTAGCTGAGCTTGTCAATGTGAATAGTGCTCGGGTGACCACTCCCGGGGATAGCAGTAATAAACTGGTTGCAATGAGTAATTGGTGCTCGGAAAAGAACACCGATGCCGTAGTCTTATAGGGGACGAAATGTCCCTACAGACGGAGCTCCCCGTTCCTTACGCCAGCGACAAAGGCGTTCCATTCCACGTAAGCAAAGCAGAGAACGGCGCCGTCCGGGTCCTTGCTGTCCCTGACGTCAATGCGCGCACCGTGCGGGGCCGCGACCTCAAGGCAGTTGCCGCTCCCGTAGCTCCGGGAGCTCCTCCTCCACATGCGGACCGAGCCATCACCGTCGTTGCTGACATCGTGACCGCGCACTACGTCCTCCTCCGTGAGGTTCTTGCTGGCCACGCTCCGCGTGACGGACGATAACCTATCGCGGAAGCACTTAATCATGCGCGCCATCGCGCCAGAAACGCGCCTTTCCCAGAATCAGTTCGTGGGACGCTTCCGGTGACAGTGCTGCGTTGGCGAACGCGTTGAAGATGAGACGGAACATATACGTGTCACTCTCGCCCTCAATGCGAAGTTCGTCCGTTACACCTTCGGTGCTGACAACATCGCCGAGCTTGCCGCTCTCATCATCCGGGCTGAACCCGAACACGAGGAAAGAATCGGCCATCAGCGACATCTCGCTATCCAAGGGCAGGATCCGCAGCTCGACGTTCGGCAGCCGCGACACCTCCGCGAGATGAAGCAACTGCTGGAGCATCACTTCCTCGCCGCCGACCTTCCGCAGCAGCACTGCCTCGTCGATCACCGCGGACAACTCAAGGGGCGGGTTGCGCGAGGTCAGTACCTGTTGCCGGATCATCCTGACCGCTGTTCGCCGCTCGAAGAGCCCCGGAGGGTCGAGGACAACCTGCTGGTGCGCGGTGTGGATCGCGCGGGCGTACTCCTCGGTCTGAAGCAGGCCGGGAATCGCCGTTACCTGCCAGACCAGTTCCGACGCGGCCTCCGCCTCCAGCCCTATGAACTCCAGGTATTCCGGCGACAACGCGTCGGCGTAGTCGTACCACCAAGCGGGCTCGTTGGCCTCGGCGGCTAGGTCGAGCAGCTGGGTGCGGCGGGGTTCGATGACGCCGTAGTAATTCAGGAGCTTTTCGATTTCCTCTAGCGGGAAGCTGCCCTGGCCTAGCTCGTAGCGGCTTACTTTGGCCGGCGACCAGCCGAGGGCCTTGGCGACCGTCGTGCCGGTACGAGTGCCACGGAGGCGGCGCAGTTCCGCGGCCAGACGGCGCCGCCTGACCGTGGGGCTCGCGGACGAGGTCACGTCGGCCTCCTACGTCGCTCCCTGCTTACATACCGCAGTCTGCCACGCCAGTAACCGTCCATCCCGGAATTTCACCATTTGTACAACCAAAAAACACTGCGATTGGATTGATGAGATTCTCATGGGGAATCATGATGAAGATACCAGCTAGGGCATCCTGCGCTTCAAGGGGTGGCCATGGAGACTAGGCAGAGAACTCAGCCGGTCTCCAACAGCGTTGTTGGATCGGCGATAAAGACAGTTTCGCGCGGCCTCATGTCGGCGAAGCCGCGAGGTCCGCCTGCGTCAGACGCCGCCACCGCAGGCCATTACCTTCCCCGGGCTCCGCGCAAAAAGACGCGGCCGAAGCGCCCACTTCGACCGCGCCATAACGAACACCAGACCCGTACAGAGTCCTTGTCCGAGTTACAGCTAGCAACCTTACTCGTCTCGGGAGAGCTTGCCTAGCCCCTCATCCTGGTCATCCGGATGTTCCGGATGACCAGGATCACGGTCTCAGCACGGGCCGGTGTGCCTCATCAGCCATGGCAACTGCCAGGAGTTGAGACACATGTCTTTGCCAGCCCCTCAGCCACAAGACAGCGCGGCGATCGTGGCGATCGTCCTCGTCGTGGCCGCCGTTTGCGCCAGGTACTGGCGCACGGTGCTGCTGATGATCATGATCTCCCTGCTCATCTTCACGGTGCTAGGCCTGATCGCAGGCCTGCACGACATGCAGCACCTAGTTCGCTAATACCGGGAGACGTCCGCCGGCTGGCTAGGCCGCTGCCGGCCGGCGGACCGCGGCCTAGTGGGTTGCGGTTACCTTGGACAGCCCGGCCGGGGCGTCGGGGTCGAGGCCGCGCAGCAGCGCGCTGGCCAGCGCTAGCTGCTGCCCGCGGATGGTCGCCAGGATGGGCGCGGTCACCTCCGACACTCCTGCGGGCAACGGCAGGTCGGCGCCGGGCGCCGAACCGCACACCGCGTACGGCACCCCCTCAGCCGTCAGCCTCGCGGCGAGGGCCGCTTCGTCGGCGGCGAACCGTTCCCCGCCGGAGACGACGAGCACGGGCAGCCTGGAGTCGAGCGCGGCGATCGGGCCGTGCAGCAGGTCCGCGGACGACAAGCCTTCGGCGTGCACCCGCGCGGACTCCTTGATCTTCAGCGCGGTCTCGAGCGCGGCGGCATAGGCGAGGCCGCGCCCGGTCACCACCAGCCGGCGCGCATTCGCCCAGCGGGCCGCCACCACGCCAGCCGGGCCGGAACCGGGCGCGCCATCGACGCCAAGGTCGGCGGAGTCGGCGAGCAGGGCGGACGCCTCGTCAGGCAGCGCCTCGAGGTCGGCGACCGTGACAAGGTCCGGGTCGTACGCCGCGGCGATCGCGGCGATCGCCAGCATCTGAGCGGTGACCGTCTTGGTGGCGGGGACGGCCCGCTCCGGGCCCGCCCCGGTCAGCAGGGTGAGGTCGCACACACCCGTCAGCGGGCTGGCTGCCTCGTTGGTGATACCGACGACCACCGCGCCGGCCCGTCGCATGCGTGCCGCCGTCTCGACGACCTCTGGGGTCGCCCCTGACTGGCTCAGCGCCACCGCCAGGTAGCCGCTGTAGTCCACGTCGGCCTCGTATCTCGTGTGTACGCTCGGCGCGGCGAGCCCCGCGGGCCGCCGGGAGGCGAGCTCGATCAGGTACCGGCCGTAGACGGCGACGTTGTCCGACGACCCGCGGGCCAGCAGCACCGTCCCTGCGAGCCTGCCAGGGAGCCGCCGGCCCGGCAGCACGGCCCGCACCTGGTCCCGGTCGGCCACGTGCCTGTCGACCAGGCGTCCGAGGACCTGCGGCTGTTCGGCGAGCTCGGCTGCCATCAGCGATCCGGCGGTCATTGTCGGGCCTCCTGGCTCCAGGTCGCACGGGTCGAAGCGACTGGAGTCGTATCGTATAAAGAACGTCCCTATGGGCAGACCGAGAGGTAAGCCCTAGCCCCGTCGCGATTTCCCCGAGGAGACTGATGCCCGAGCAGGCCCGCGCGCGTGTCGCCGAGGTTGCCCAGTGACCGAGTTGGCGAGCACGATGACCCCAGCCGAGATCGCCAGCCAGGCCGCGCACGCTATCCGCGTGCTGAACGAGCTGACGCATGGCGGAGGCGAGCTCAGCAACTCAGGCGACGTCCGTGCCATTGTCACCAGCCTCGAGCTCATCGGGCAGGACCTGCCGCAACTGTGCGAGCAGCTGGCCAGGTTTCTCGTTATCCAGCACGAAGACGGTCAGCTCGCGCACGAAGACGGCCAGGACCCTGACGACTCCGTGACCGAGATCATCGAGGCGCTCACGGCCGCCGGGCAGGCAGCCGACATGATGACCGCCGCGCTCGGCGAGGCCCGTCGCGCCACGGACGGGCTCACCGCCCCGCGCTAGCCGACCGTCGGCCCCGGCGCGCGATCACCAGCCCCGCAACGTGACGCCCGCGGGCGCATGACGCACACTAGCTGCATGGAGCTGCTGGAACGGCAGGAGGCACTCGCCGACATCACGCGCCTGGCACGCGAGGCGGGCGACGGGCACGGCGGGCTTGTCTTGCTGTGCGGCGAGGCGGGAGTCGGTAAAACCGCCGTCCTCGAGCAGTTCCAGCGCGACCTGCCAGCAGCCCGCTGGTCCTGGGGCGCGTGCGACAGCCTGTTCACGCCGCGGCCGCTCGGGCCGCTGTTCGACCTCGCCGGGCAGCTTGGCGGCGAACTCGACCGACTGTGCCGCACCGGGGGAGGCAGGGAGGAGCTCTTCGGCGCGCTGCTGCGCCAGGTCAGCGATGGGGCAACGCTGGATGTCCTCGTCATCGAGGACATCCACTGGGCCGACGAGGCCACAATCGACCTGCTGCGGTTCCTCGGGCGGCGCCTCAAGGGCGCCCGCGCGCTCGTGATCGCGAGTTACCGGGACGAGGGCCTGACCACGGACCATCCGCTGCGGGTGGCGCTCGGCGACCTCGCCGGGCTCCGGTCGATCCACCGGGTGACGCTGGCCCCCCTGTCGCCGCCCGGGGTGGGCCGGCTGGCCGCCGCCAGCGGCCTGGACCCCGCCGAGCTGTACCGGCTGACCGGCGGTAACCCGTTCTTCGTGACTGAAGTACTGCAGGCAGGCATGCGGGAGGTACCCGCGGCCGCCCGCGACGTCGTGCTCGCCAGGAGCGCCAGGCTCAGCCCGCCCGCCCGCGAGCTGCTGGACATCACGGCGCTGACCGGCACCAGGATCGAGCCTGACCTGATCGAGGCGGTTGACCCCGGCTCGGCGGCGCTCATCGACGAGATCCACGCCTCCGGGTTGCTCGTCGAAGACGGCACCAGGCTGAGATTCCGGCACGAGATCGCCCGGCTGGCGGTGGAGCAGGCGATCCTGGCTCACCGGCGTGGCCCCATCCACCGCCGGATACTGGCCGCGTTGCAGGCGCTCGGCCGCGCGGACGACGCCAGGCTGGCGTTCCACGCCGAAGGCGCGGGCGACGGCCCCGCGGTGCTCAAG
>NZ_JBARCR010000291.1:0-5323 GCF_049794275.1 Trebonia sp. | reverse complement strand
CCGTCAGGCCGCCGGGGCGCCGGTCCGCCGCCGCCGCGACACCCCTGATCGCCGCCGCGGCCGCGAAGAGGCCCGCCACTTTGCAGCCCAGGTGACCAGAATTCGCCTCGAATGGCTGCCAAAAGTGGTCACCGCGGCTGCAAAGTCAGCGGAAGTGACTGCTGTTACTGGCGGGCGCCGCGCGGGGCGGGAGGGGGTCAGGGGGCGGGCGTTGGGGCGCCCTGCCTGGCGGACTCCTGCTCGCGGAGGCGCTGGGCGGATTCGACTTTGCGGGCTAGCCAGATGCCGGTGAACCATAGCGCTGCGAAGATCACGCCGAGGACGTACATCGCGGGGATCATCACGCCGGAGGCGATCACCAGGAACTGCAGCACCGAGCCGGCGTACAGCGCCCAGCCCATCCGGGGCCGTCCAACGACGCCTGCCAGCAGGATCGCGAGCAGCGCGAGCCCGCCGCCGACCAGCGCCGCGGTGCCGCCAGAGATGTGCCCGAGGACCTTGGCTGGCACGATGGCCAGCAGCAGAATGACGGCTTCCATGCCGAGGACGGTGCTGCACAGCCGCCTCATGAGAGGTCTCCCACCGTGAACGAGTGCCTGGACGGCGTATCCGGCGCGGGCGGAGGCACGTCCGGCGGGTCGCCGGGGACGAGCAGCCGCCGCGCGTCGCCCGCCGTCACCACCGAGCCGGTGACGAGGACGGCCGCCGAGCCCGGCAGCTCGTCCCCCACCTGCTCATCCGCCAGGCCGACCGCCGCTTCGAGGGCGTCGTCGAGGCGGTCATGCACAAGCACCCGGTCCTCGCCGAACACGTCCCGCGCGACTTCGGCCAGTTCCCCAGCGGGCATCGACCTCGGCGAGGAGTTGGCCGTCACCACGATGTCGCTGAGCACCGGCTCGAGCTCTTCGAGCACGCCGGCCACGTCCTTGTCCTCGCTGACCGCGAGGACCCCGATCACCCGCGTGAAGTGGAACGCCTCGGTCAGCGCCCGCAGCGTTACCGCCATCGCCGCCGGGTTGTGCGCCGCGTCCGCGATCACTGTCGGGCTGCGCCGCAGCACCTCGAGCCGGCCGGGCGAGCTGACCTTCGCGAATCCGGCCCGGACCAGGGCCGGGTCGAGCGCCGCCGAGCTCAGCGAGGGTGCGTCGCCCGCAACAGCTTCAGCAACCCCGGCGAACGCCTCCACGGCCGCCAGCGCGCACGCGGCGTTGCTCGCCTGGTGCTCCCCGAACAGCGGCAGGTACACATCCGGGTACGTGCCCCGCAGCCCCTGCAGCACGAGCTGCTGGCCGCCGACCGCCATCTCGCGCGCCAGTACGCCGAACTCGATCCCCTCGCGCGCGACGGTCGCGCCCACCGACGCGGCCTGGGCGAGCAGCACTTCGGCGGCGGCGAGCTGCTGCTGCGCCAGGATCGCGACCGCGCCGGGCTTGATGATGCCGGCCTTCTCGCTCGCGATCGCCTCGAGCGTGTCGCCCAGGTACTGCATGTGGTCCATCGCGACCGGCCCGATCACCGCGACCGCCCCGTCGGCGACGTTCGTCGCGTCCCACCGGCCGCCAAGGCCGACCTCGATCACCGCGACGTCCACCGGCGCGTCCGCGAACGCGGCGAACATCATGCCGGTCAGCACCTCGAAGAACGACAGCGGCGCGGGCTGCCGCTCGTCGGTCAGCTGGACGTAGGGCAGGATCTCGTCGTAAAGCTCGATGAAGCGCTCGGCGGACAGCGGCACGCCGTCGATGGTGATCCGCTCCCGTACGGAGATCAGGTGCGGCGAGGTGAACCGGCCGGTGCGCAGCCCGCGCTCGCGCAGCAGCGAGTCGATCATCCGCGCCATCGACGTCTTGCCGTTCGTGCCGGTGACGTGCACGACCTGGAAGGAGCGCTGCGGATCGCCGAGCAGGCTGGTGAGCATCGCGACCCGGTCCAGCGTCGGGTCGATCTGATGCTCAGGCCGCCGCGCGAAGATCTCGTGTTCTACCTCGCGCAACCGCTCGTCTATGTCAGCCACGTCGTTCAGCCTACTTCCCGCTTATAGCGGTGGGTCGTCGCGGGCCGAGGGGTAGATTCTCGCCGGCAGTCCTTCGGAACACCGGCGAGAATCTCCCCTCTGTCCCGCTCCTACCCAGGCAGAGTGGTCAGGCGGGTTTCCAGCCTTGCGATGTCCGACTCGGCGGCGGTTAGGCGCTGGCGCATCTTCGCCACTACGTCGGCTGGGGCCTTTGCGGTGAACGACTCGTTGCCTAGCTTGGCGGATGCCTGCTGGGCTTCCTTTTTCGCCGCGGTCAGGTCCTTTTCCAGGCGCCTGCGTTCGGCTTCGATGTCGACGGTGCCCGCTAGGTCGAGCTCCACGGTGACGCCCTCGATCGCGAAGGACGCGGAGACGGCGAAGCCGGCCTCTGGCGGGGTTAGCCGGAGGAGGGTGCGGATTGACTCCTCGTGGGGGGCCAGCGGGGTCGATTCGATTCCCGTGAGGCGAGCCGGGACTCGCTGGCCCGGGCGCAGGCCCTGGTCAGAACGGAAGCGGCGGATCTCGGTCACCAGCCGCATCAGCGAGGCGATCTCGGCCTCGGCCGCGGGGTCGCTGAACTCATAGGATGGCCAGTCCGCCACCATCACCGAGTCCTCGCCGGTCAGCGCGCGCCACAGCTCGTCGGTGACGAACGGGATCACCGGGTGCAGCAGGCGCAGCATCTGGTCGAGCACGAACCCGAGCACCCGCCGCGTCGTCTCGGCCGCCCGCTCGTCGCCCGAGGCCAGCGGCACCTTGGTCAGCTCCAGGTACCAGTCGCAGAACTCGTCCCAGGCGAAGTGGTACAGCGCCTCGCACGTCTTGCCGAACTCGAACTGCTCGAGCAGCCCGTCGACTTCCGCGATCACGGAGGAGAGGCGGGAAAGGATCCAGCGGTCCGTGGTACTGAGGTCTTCGATTCGGAACGGGCCCGTGGTGGCTCCATTGAGCAACGCGAACCTGGTGGCGTTCCAGAGCTTGTTGCAGAAGTTCCGCGAGCCGGCCGCCCACTCCTCGCTGATGGAGGTGTCGCTGCCGGGGTTGGAGCCGCGGGCAAGCGTGAACCGCACCGCGTCGGCGCCGAACCGCTCGATCCAGTCCAGCGGGTCCACCGTGTTGCCGCGGGACTTGGACATCTTCTTGCCGTACTGGTCCCGCACGAGGCCGTGCAGCACGACCGTGCGGAACGGGACCGCGTCCTGCGGCGGGCGGTCGCGCATCGCGTACAGGCCGAACATCATCATCCGCGCGACCCAGAAGAACAGGATGTCGTAGCCGGTGACCAGTGCGCTCGTCGGGTAGAACGTGCGCAGGTCCTGGGTGTCGTCCGGCCAGCCGAGCGTGGAGAACGGCCACAGGGCGGAAGAGAACCACGTGTCCAGGACATCGGGATCCTGGGTCCAGCCCTCCGGCGGAGTCTCGTCGGGGCCGAGGCAGCGCACTTCACCGTTCGGACCATAAAAGACCGGTATGCGGTGTCCCCACCAGAGCTGCCGGGAGATGCACCAGTCGTGCATGTCGTCCACCCAGGCGAAGTAGCGGGCGTTCATCTCCGACGGCGACAGCCGCGTCCGGCCGTCGCGCACGGCGTCGCCGGCCGCCTTGGCGAGCGGCGCGACGCTCACGAACCACTGGAGGGACAGCCGCGGCTCGACCGTCGTGGAGCAGCGGGAGCAGTGCCCGACCGCGTGCGCGTACGGGCGGACCTCCTTTACGATCCGGCCGTCCTCGCGCAGCGCGGCGACGACCGCCGGGCGGGCCTCTAACCGGTCCAGGCCCTGGAACGGACCGGGGACGGTGATCACGCCGTGCTCGTCCATGATGGACAGGCTGGGCAGGTTGTGCCGGCGGCCGATCTCGAAGTCGTTCGGGTCGTGCGCGGGGGTCACCTTGACCGCGCCGGTGCCGAACGCCGGGTCGACGTGCTCGTCGGCCACGATCGGGATGCGGCGGCCGGTCAGCGGCAGTTCGACGGTCTTGCCGATCAGGTGCTTGTACCGCTCGTCGTCCGGGTGCACGGCGACGGCGGTGTCGCCGAGCATGGTCTCGGCCCGGCTGGTCGCGACCACGATCGAGTCGGGCCCATCACCGTAGCGGATCGAGACGAGCTCACCCTCGTCGTCGGTGTGGTCCACCTCGATGTCGGACAGGGCGGTCAGGCAGCGCGGGCACCAGTTGATGATCCGCTCGGCGCGGTAGATCAGGTTGTCGTCGTACAGCTGCTTGAAGATCGTCTGCACGGCGCGGGACAGCCCCTCGTCCATGGTGAACCGCTCGCGCGACCAGTCCACGCTGTCGCCGAGGCGGCGCATCTGGGACAGGATCTTGCCGCCGTATTCGGCCTTCCACTGCCACACCCGCTCGACGAACGCCTCGCGGCCCAGGTCGTGGCGGGACAGGCCCTCCTTGGCGAGCTCCCGCTCGACGACGTTCTGGGTGGCGATGCCCGCGTGGTCCATGCCGGGCAGCCACAGCGTGCGGTAGCCCTGCATGCGGCGGCGCCTGGTCAGGGTGTCCATCAGCGTGTGGTCGAGCGCGTGGCCGATGTGCAGCGAACCCGTTACGTTCGGCGGCGGCAGCACGATGCTGAAGCTCGGCGCGGCGGGGTTCTCCTGGGCTTCCGGCGTGAAATAGCCGGCCTTCTCCCAGTGCTCGTAACGGCGGGTCTCCACCTCGGCAGGCGCGTACTGCGAGGAGAGCCCTTCTGGTTCGCGTGTGGTCACACCAAGTGAGTTTACGGCGTGCGCCGTCAGGACTTAGCCGCTTCGGCGTCGGCCCTGAAGTTCACGGTGTCCTGGGCCGCCTTCGGCTGGTCGGTGACGTTCTCCGGGGCGCCGGTCGAGGCGAAGAACTCGGTGACGCCGAGCGTGGTGGTGGTGACCCACACGCACACCGTGCCGCCCGGCGTGCCCGCCGAGGGGATGCAGGCGAGCTGGCCGCCGTGGGTGCCGGCCGGGTAGGTCTGACCGCCCTGGCCGACCTGGCCCAGGCTGGCGAGCACCTTGGCGGGGTTGAACGTGCCCTCGTACCCCGCGAAGCTCATCACCTGGCCGCTGGACAGCTGGTAGTAGCCGGAGACGTGGCCGGTGACCTTGCCGCCGGAGTTGACCGCCTGTTCGCTGACGGATTGGGCGGTGGCCGTGGCGGTGCTGGTGACCGAGCTCGGGGCCGTCGCCAGCTTGGGGTAGCCGCCCGCGGTGGCGGGTGTGCTCAGCGTGTAGGCCGTGCCCGTCGCGGGCGGGGCGGCCTGCCCGCTGGCCGGGTGGCTCGCGCTCGGGGTGGTCCGCGGCGCCGTGGTCGGCGGCGTGC
>NZ_JBARCR010000290.1:0-3272 GCF_049794275.1 Trebonia sp. | reverse complement strand
ACCGGCACCGCCGCACCTCGCGGGCGAGCTCGCCGAGATCGCGGCACACCGTGGTGTTGGTCTCCAGCTGCTGCCGCTGCAGCTCGGCGGCGAGCTCCGTCTTCTCCGGCTGGCCGGCGGCGCGCAGCGCCGTTTCGGCCACCGCGAGGGGCTGGCCGGTGCCGGGCTCGACCAGCAGCAGTTCTTCTTCCACACCCACGGTGCGCATCGTCATTGCCCGGGCATGCCCGCCAGCCGCCGCCTCAACCGAAGCCGGCTCAGAACAGCGTCGGCGGTCCGGCGGGGACCGGCTCTGGCAGCGGCTCGATCTCGGGCATCCTGGCGCGCACGTCGTCGTGGAAGCGGCGCGCCAGCTCCAGCGCCTCGACGTTATCCGGCGTGTGGATGAATACGGTCGGGGACCGCCCCTCGCGCAGCCAGCCGGCGACCACGTCGGCCCAGTCCTGCCAGCCCGCCGCCGTACGCGCCGGGTCGTCGCGGCCGATGTAGCGGACGATGGGATGGGACGTGAGCGCCCGTGTCCGCCGGGGCACGCGCGGCTTGTTCCGCCACGCCTCCCGCTCGATGTCACTCACCGGCGGGCTCCCGAACAAGACGGTGGTGTCGAACGGCACCCACTCGGCGCCGACGGCGCCGAGCACGCTCTCGAGCTGCTGTTCCCAGCGCGGGTCGGCGAAGAACGCGCGGTGCCGCACCTCGACCGCGTACCGGTGCTCGCGCGGCAGACGGCGCAGGAAGCCGCTGAGCGCGCCCAGGTCGGCCGGGCTGAACGACGGCGGCAGCTGTATCCAGAGGGCGTGGGCACGCGGCCCGAGGGGCTCGATCGCGGCCAGGAAGGAGCGCAGCGGGTCGGCGACGTCGGCGAGGCGGCGCTCATGGGTGATCGCCTTCGGCAGCTTGAGAACCAGCCGGAAGTCCGGCTCGGTCTGCGCGGCCCACGACCGGACCGTGTCGAGGGCAGGCGTCGCGTAGAAAGTCGTATTGCCCTCGACGGCGTTGCACCAGGTCGCGTAGGCGTGCAGGCTCTCGCGCGATGCCAGCGGCTGCGGCAGGTAACGGCCCTGCCAGGCTGCGTAGCTCCACATCGCGCATCCGACGTGGAGTTTCATGGCCCGAGAATATGCGCCCTCACTAGCCGCCGGGGCTCGGGCTACAGGCTCAGAAGTCTCGCCTTCTGCGCGGCGAACTCTTCCTCGGTCAGGATTCCCTGGTCCCTCAGCGCAGCGAACTTCTGCAGCTCTTCGGCCACATCCACCGGCGCCGGAGGAGGCTGCTGCACTGCCTGATCGGCTGCCTGCTGCCGGTAGCGGGCATCCTGGCGCCGGGCGACATGACCGCTGACGGCCGTGGCCGTTCCGGCGATCACAGCCGTGCGGGCCATGGTGCGGCCGAGTCCCCGTCGACGCATGATCTGTGCTCCTCTGCTGGCTCGCTGTTCAGTCTTCGGAGGGGAGGGCGGCGAGGGCGGCATCGACAAGCTCGCGGGGCACCCGGGCGCCCTCAAGGACGCTGCCGCCGGCGGTCCGCAGTGCCTGGGCGAATTCGGCGGCCCAGAGGTCTTCCCAGAGAACTATCACTGCGCACGAGTCGGGGTCGAGGCCGGCTGCGGTGTAGGAGATGTCCTCCTCGCTGATCACGCCGCCCGCTTCGCCCTGGAGTCCGGCGAACCCCTTTACCTCATCGAGCTCATCGAATTCGAACGTCGTGACGCTGCCTTCAGCGTCCTTCTTCACGAAGACGAGGTCGATGATGTGGATCAGGTTGTTCTCCAC
Organism: Trebonia sp.; assembly: GCF_049794275.1. Lineage (NCBI taxonomy): Bacteria > Bacillati > Actinomycetota > Actinomycetes > Streptosporangiales > Treboniaceae > Trebonia > Trebonia sp. Next base: position 1,500 of record NZ_JBARCR010000290.1, on the reverse strand, counting down.
AAGGCGCTCGATCGCCGGGGCGAACTCGTCGTGAATCTGGGTGCCCCGGAATCCCAAGATCAGGTACTCGACAGGTCCGATCTCCATCGGTTCTCCTTCTTTCCCCGGCACGGCCTGGGACATCACTCAGTACTCTACCGAGGGCTCAGCGGACCGGGAAGGGCGCTGTTGGCTGGACGCGAACAGGCTGAGTCCGAGCGTCCTGGACAGGTGTCGTGCCGCCAGCTGCCCCCGGACGCTGTTTCCGGCCCGGTCCAGGGGCGGGGAGAACGTCCCCAGGCCGCCCTTGCCCGGCGAGACGGCCACGATCCCGCCGCCGATCCCGCTCTTCCCCGGCACCCCGACGTCGAAAAGCCAGTCGCCAGAGGTCTGGTACATCCCGGCGGTGGCCATGACCGCGAGCGCATGCTGGCAGACGGCTGGGGTGACCACCCGCCGCCCGGTCACCGGATTGACCCCCCCGTCGGCCAGGGTGGCGCTCATCACCGCGAGGTCTTCTGCGCTGGTCAGCAGGCAGCTCTGCCGGGTGTACAGGTCGACGGCCTCGCCCGGATCACAGTAGATCCGGCCCCGGCTGGCCAGGTAGTTCGCGATGGCGCGATTGCGCTGGTTGGCCGCCGCGGCGGAGGCGTAGACCTCCTCGCTCAGCGCCAGGTCACGGCCGGCGAATCGAGACAGCCCCTCGGCGATGAACAGCCATTTCGCCGCGCTGCTGTCGCCAGGCACCAGGCTTACCGCCGCGATGGCTCCCGCGTTCACCATCGGATTCGATCGCCCGTCCGGGCTGCGCTCGACCGCGGCTACGGAGTCGAACGCCAGCCCTGTCGCATTCACCCCGAGTGCCTGCCTGACCTGTTCGTCCCCGAGCACGTCGCATACCAGGGCGAAGGTAAACGGCTTGGCCACGCTCATGACCGTGAACTCGTGCCCGGTGTCCCCGGCCCGGTAGATGCTGCCGGTGACGCCAGCCACGCAAATGCCGAAAAGGTCTCCGGGGACACCGGCCAGCGCCGGGTACGTCTGAGAATTCTCCCCGCTGGTCTCCTGGCGGTATTTCTCAAATGCCTCGTCGATGGCGGCCTGAACCTGCCGGGGTGACGGCAGGTGACCGGTCGACACGTACCGGCCGTTCCTCTCCGAGGCCCTGCTTGTCATGTCCCTGCTTCCGACTAGGAATGCGGCAGTTCGCGCCAGGCGCGGACGGCGGTGACGAGCTCAGCCACATCCCCTGGGTTGGCGAGGACCCGGCCGGTGCCGGCCTCGATGCGGCGCAGCCGGTAGCGGACGGTGTTGGGATGGCAGAAGAGCTCCGCGCCGGCGACGTTGGCGGAGCCGCTCGCCCGCACCCACGCCTCGAAGGTGCCGAGCAGCAGGTCAAGCTCCTCCTCGGGCAGCTCGAGCAGACTGCCGAGCACCGCGCGCGCCGTCTCGAGGGCGGCGTGCGGCGCGGCCGCGACCAGGATGTCGATCGGGCTGTCGCGGAACTGCGCGACCCCGGTG
>NZ_JBARCR010000289.1:0-4482 GCF_049794275.1 Trebonia sp. | reverse complement strand
CAGCGACTCGTCGGCGTATACTCGTCTACGAGTACTCGCTCACGAGGCAGAGATGGGCGGGAAACACGAGAGGCGAGGGACCGATGGCAAAGCGGCGGAAGGTGGGCAACCTGCTCGCGCTGTCGCTGCTGTCGCTGCTCGCGCAGCAGCCGATGTACCCGTACGAGATGGCGCAGACCCTGCGGGCCCGGGGCAAGGACAAGAACTTCAAGATCAACTGGGGCTCGCTCTACACCGTCGTCAACAACCTGGAGAAGTACGGCTTCATCGAGGAAGCGGGCACCGTCCGCGAAGGCAGGCAGCCGGAGCGGACCACCTACCAGATCACCGCGCAGGGCCTGGCCGAACTCAGGGACTGGCTGGCGGAACTCCTCAGCGTGCCGGAGGACGAGAACAGCGCGTTCGTCACGGCGCTGTCCGAGGGCGGCATCCTGCCGCCCGATCAGGTCATCAAGCTGCTCACGATCCGGCTGGCGACCCTGGACAGGGACAACGCGGCCCACCAGGCGGACCTGAAGCTGTGGAGCGAGCGGCTGCCGCGCATCCTGCTGCTCGAGACCGAATACCAGCTCGCCATGCGGCTAGCCCAGGCGACGTGGGTGCGCGGCCTGCTCAGGGAGCTGGTCGAAGGCACGATCGACGGCATTGAGACCTGGCGGCAAATCCACGAGACAGGGGAGATACCGCCGGAGTTCAGGGAACTCGACGAGCAGGCGAAGAGGGGGTGGCTGGAGGAGCCAGACGGCAAATAAACGACCCCGGCAACGGTGCGGCAACACCAGGAACCGGGGTCGCAACCTCACCACCAGTCCCGCGGCTAGACCGCGGAGCCCGGCAGGCAAGGCCCACCTTTGATGATAGCCGGACTCCTCTCGCGGGGCTGATCACGAAACGACCAGCAACCCGACAGGAGCTATCAGCATGCACTCCATCGAGGCCCGCGGCCTCGTCAAGACCTATCCGGCGCCCGGCAGCAAGAGCCGCGTCAGGGCGCTCGACGGCCTGGATCTCCAGGTCCCCAGGGGCACCATCTTCGCCCTCGTCGGCCCGAACGGCGCCGGCAAGACCACCACCGTCAAGATCCTCACCACGCTGGCCGCCCCCGACGATGGCACGGCGGTCATCGAGGGCATCGACGTCCTCGCCAGTCCGGCGCGGGTCAGGTCGGTCATCGGCGTGGTCGCGCAGCGGTCCGGCGCCGACCCGACGGCCACCGGCCGGGAGAACCTGGTCCTGCAAGGCCACCTCTACGGCCAGGACACGACGTCCGCGCGGAAGCGAGCCGACGAGCTGCTCGAGCACTTCCGGCTCACGGACGCGGCCGGCCGCTTCGTCCGCACCTATTCCGGTGGCATGCAGCGCCGCCTGGATGTGGCGCTCGGCCTGATGCACCGCCCCGCGGTGCTGTTCCTCGACGAGCCGACCACCGGCCTTGACCCCGAGTCACGGACGGCGATGTGGCAGGAGATCACCAGGCTCGCGGCCGACGACCAGGTCACGGTCCTGCTCACCACCCATTACCTGGACGAGGCCGACCGGCTCGCAGACCGGCTGGCCATCGTCGACCACGGCCGGGTCGTCGCCGAAGGCGAGCCGGGACAACTCAAGGCGGAGCTCGGCGCCCCGTCTCTCGACGAGGTGTACCTGCACTACGCGGGTCGCCAGTACAGCGATGCGCAGCGGCTGACGGAGGTCTTCAAATGACGGCGATCGATTATCCGGAACGTACGGTGCCGGCTCCGGTGCCCACCACGCTTCTCACCGACACCTGGTACCTCACCGGCAGGAAGCTGCACGCCCTCGTCAGGCAGCCCTGGGTGCTGGCGTTCAGCGTGATCCAGCCCGCGATCTGGCTGTTCCTGTTCGGTGCGCTGTTCCACAAGGTCATCGACATCCCCGGCTTCGGCTACCAGGGGTCGTACCTCGCCTATCTGGTGCCGGGCATCGTCGCGCTGAACGCGATGTCAGGAAACATGTGGGCGGGCATGTCGATGATCGAGGAGATCGAGCGCGGCACGCTGAACCGCCTCCTGGTCACCCCGGCCAGCCGCCTCGCGATCATGAACGCCAGCGTCGTCGAGCAGGCTGTCGCCACCACGGTGCAAACGCTGATCATCGTCGTCCTCGGCTATGCCGGCGGCGCCCGCTACCCGGGCGGCGTGACCGGCATCATCGTGCTCGTCATCGCCGCGGTCGGCATCGGCGTGTTCTGGGGCGCGCTGTCCAACATGACGGGCATGCTGCTCCGTTCCCGCGAGGCGATCATCGGCGTCTACACGTTCTTCATGCTGCCGCTGATGTTCCTGTCCAGCGCGTTCATCCAGCAGAGCTTCATGCCCGGCTGGATGCAGGCCATCGCGTCCCGCAACCCGCTCAACTGGGAGGTCCAGGTAGGCCGCTCGGTCCTCTCGGCGAACCCCGACTGGGCAGGCGTGGCAATCCGCTGCGGCGGCATCCTGGCCCTCGCCCTGATCGCGATAGCGATCTCGGTCACCACCTTCCGCAGCTACGCGAAAAACGTCTGACCGACTCGCGGAAGGCGGCACCGTTGGGAGCGGTGCCGCCTTCCGCCATAGGCTTGCCGGGTGGCTCACACCGTGCGGGCCGCGGGGCCCGCGGATCTGGCGGCGCTTCCGGCTATCGAGCTGTCCGGCGACGCGATGTTCGCGGAACTCGGGATCGTCTTCCCACCCGGTCCGGCGGCCGTCGAGGCGGCGATCGCCCACGGCGCGAGCATCGTAGTGGCGGGAGACCCGCCGGTCGCCTTCGCCGCGGTCCTCGCTCTTGACGGGCATCCGCACCTGGAACAGATCTCCGTGCGAGCCGACCAGACGCGCAGCGGCATCGGGAGCCTGCTGCTCGACGACGTCGTCCGCAGGTACGGCCCAGGGCTGACCCTGCTCACGTTCCGAGACGTGCCATGGAACGGCCCTTGGTACCTGCGGCATGGGTTCGCTGAGCTGCCCAGCTCCGCGTGGGGACCGCAGCTGCGCCGCCACTGGCAAGCCGAGATCGACGCGGGACTGCACGACCTCGGCCCCCGGCTCGTGATGTACTTCCCGGGCAGCTAGCTGTCGAGGAACCCTGACCGGTAAGCCCGTGGGCTGGGCGCCGAGATCTGCCGGAGCCACGAAGGTGCCCGCTGCTCGTGCTCCCGCGTGCAGTCGCCGGTCCCAGACCGCCACGACAAGGTCCGGGACTCCGATAGCCAGGGCGCTCGCAAGATGAACTGCGTCCGCGCCGCGAAGGCCGTGCTGGCCGGCCAGGTCCCCGGCTCGTCGTTCTACCGCCGGGGTCAGTTCGACGGGGCGGACCGCGGCCCAGTACTCCTCCCAGGCGTCTTCCGCCTCAGCGAGCTTGTCGTTGTCCAGATCGTGATTGCGGACGGCGGCCGCCAATGCGGCGCGAACCTCCGGGTACGCCAGCCTGCTCGCCAGCGCCGCATCGCACCCGTCCCACAACTCGACGGCGAGCTCAGTGCCGGCTTCGCCGATCACAAGCTTTACCAGGGCGCTGGAGTCGAAATAGACGAGGGTCATCGTCAACGCCGCTGGTCACTGACGATGTCCGATACGGGCCGCCGCGCCCGGGGCCGGTCACGCCCCGCGGCCGTGGGCCGGCGTGCCGACACGTCCCGGCCGATCACCCCATCAGCGGTGAGTCGCTGCAAGGTGGCCGTCGCTGATATGCCCAACAGCCGGGCGACCGGCACGCCACGGTCGGTGACGACAACTTCCTCGCCCTCGCGTACTCGGTCAAGCCAGTCGCTCAGGTGCGCGCGCAGTTCCGTGACGGGTACGTCCATACCCGAAGTGTACATTCCAGGATTCGTCCTTCTGTACGGAAGGGCGCCCCACTACGGCTGGTCGATGCGGGTCCAGGGGGTGGGCGGGTTGTCGTCGCGGGGGAGCCAGAGCAGCGGCTGGAGGCCGTCGAAACGGGCCTGGAAGCCTGGTTCCCACGGGAAGCGGTTGTTCCTGTCGGCCCACACGACCTGCAGGTACGGGGGCCTGACGAAGCCGTAGAACTCATCGGAGACCATGAACATGCTGGTGGTGCGCCAGCTCAGGTCGACGGGGCGGAGGATGAGCCGGGCCGGGCAGACGTCGTCGAGCACGTCGTCAGGGCCGAACTCCGCGCCGTCAGCGATCCTGGCGCCGATCGCGTTGACGATGCCGGCCGCGTTGCGCACCGGGGCGCCGCAGACCACGAGTTCCGGGGTCTGGCAGGTGAGCCACATCCCGACGCTGTAGGCCCAGGGCGGCACCGCGCCGTCAGCCTCGACGCCGGGCACGGCCCAGCCGTGCTCGCCGATCGTGCCGGTGATCCAGTTCATGTAGGCCAGATGGTCGGGCTCGGCGCCCGCGGCCTCCTTAGCGCAGCCGGGGCACCCGGGGTCGTGCCGCGCGGTCCGGCCGGAATGACGCTTAGGAAGGTTCATGGCCGTCACGTTACGCCGGGGGTCTGACATTCCAGCCCGTC